>CANPZB010000001.1 GCA_947588755.1 Candidatus Gastranaerophilales bacterium
ATCTTAATTGTACGAAAGACCCTGAAATGAATTCAGGGTGACATGAAGGTTTTTAAATAACAAATAAAGAGTAACAAACAGTAATAAAAAAAAAAAGGAAAAAAAATGAAAGAAAAAATTAAAAACATGACGATTTTGGAAAAGACAGTGAGACGCGAAAATGGTAAGACCCTGAAACGAGTTCAGGATGACATGGATGTGTACGGTCATTGCGAGCGAATGCGAAGCAATCCAGCCAATTATCTTACACGAAGTGCCGATAAGAACCTGCTTGGTTGCTCGCGTTTAACGGGTCTGCGGTTGAGTGTTGCAGAATTTCATTCTTTCACACTCAAGCCTTCGCCCTCAGCTCGCAATCCGCTCTCACCTTTCACTTCTCACTTTTCACGTAGAGCCGCCTTTACTCTCGCTGAGGTTCTAATCACCCTCGGGATTATTGGCGTTGTCGCAGCAATGACTATGCCAACATTAATTGCTAAATACCAAAAGAAAGTTTTTGCAACTAAAGTTAAACAAACTTATGCGATTTTATCCAATGCAATGACGGTTTCCATTGCGGCTAACGGCACACCTGCCGAATGGAGTTACGGTGCAACCAGTGATGAAGCTTCTCCTGGCTCAAAAGAAGATTTAACGTACATTGTTAATACCTATTTTAAACCGTATTTAAAAGTGGCGGAAGATGTCGGTTATAAAAATCAAGGTTATCATATAGTGTTAAGTAACGGGACAACTTTATCTTTTTTCACTGACGGTAATACTACAAATAATATTTATACACCTACAGCTGTTTACATAGTTGCAAGCAATAATAAAAATACAAAAACTTACTGGGATGTTTCACGTGATTATTCGCAGCATGATATTTTATATACTGTTAGAAAAGCTAACAATTTTCTTAGTTTTTTCTTTTTGGTTTCGGGCTCGGGCGACATAACACGTGAAAATATTATTAATGAATCCGGCCATGGCTGCAACAGCAATGTCGCAAAAAATAGAAGATATCACTGTGGAGCATTAATAATGAATGACGGCTGGGAAATTAAAGACGATTATCCTTGGTAGGGGTAGAGAATGTATGATTGGTGAAATGAGAATCATTTCACCAATCATATAAACTACTCTCCGTTGTAATTTAACATATAGAACAAGATTTAATTAACTTTGAGGTAAGATAACAAATTAAGGAAGCATGTATAAGTGTTGACATTACACTTATAACGTGTTATAATATAAAAAATTCTACAATTCAAGCCGATTTTAAAGAAACATTGGGTAAAATACTTAATAATATTAACAGAATTCGTTCCGACGTAGATGAAATAAACCTATTCCCTGCTGTACCTCAATCGATAGCAATTTGCATAGGACAAAAAAGGATGCCTAAAGCCGATAAAAAATTTGTTATTTATGATCAAAATAATAAAGAGGGAAAATTTATAAAAACAATTACTATAGAATAAGAATACCTACTTATTCAATACACTCACAACAATCTGTTTCATAACTTCCATTTCTTCAGATTTGCTTTCTGCTATAAGCAAGGTTAATGCAAAGAGAGTGCCATTATCAATAATCGGAATATTTTCTTTATAAAGCATATTGTTTTTATCTAAGAAATATAAGAAACAACTCGCGGCGATGCGTTTATTCCCGTCAGAGAATGAATGATTTTTTGTAATCAAGTACAAAAGCATCGCTGCTTTTTCTTCTAATGTCGGATAACAATCTTTTCCGTCAAAAGTTTGATAAATTTGATTTATAGAACTCGCAAAGCTTCCGTCTTTAGGGTTGGCAAATACATCTGATGCAAATTCTGATTTCATTTTATCTATGATTTTTAAATATTCTTTTTCAGAGATTTTTACAGCTTCTTTCGTTGTTTGTCCTTTTGAATCAAGCTTTTTGTGGTCAAAATTGTCTAATAAATCCAGACCTTTTGCGAAATTTTCAAGAATTTTGGTGACATTTTGAGCTTCATCAACGGTTTCTATTTGGTTTTGTATACTACGTGATAATAAGCTGATAGTTTGTTGTAGGTTAACAATTTTTGCTTTTTGTGCAGTGAGCATTTTGGTATTTAGAGCATAACCTTGTGTTAAATATTTTTTCAAAACATCAGTTGCCCAAATCCTGAATTGCGTTGCTCTTGATGAATTAACCCTATATCCGACAGAAATTATTGCATCAAGATTATAAAAAGCTACATTTCTTAAAACATCACGTTTGCCTTCTTTTTGAACTATTTCCAAAATGGAAATAGTTGCGTCTTTGTTCAATTCTTGCTCTTGGTAGATATTATTTAAATGTTTGTTTATTGCCGGAGTTTTCACACCAAAAAGCTTCGCTATCTGTTTTTGTGTAAGCCAAATAGTGTCATTTTCAAGTTTTGTATCAAGCGAAACCGTTCCGTCCTCGCTTGTATAAATTATAATCTCACCCTTTTGAAAGTCTTTATCCATGCTTCAAACCCCTGTATTTATTATACCTTAAAATCATTAAACTTTATAATATTAGGAGATTTACTAAAAATGATTTTAGGAAATAAGAAAAATAGAAGTTTGTCCTAAAATATAAGATTACATCCAAAAGGTTACATATTTAGTAACAAAATAGTAATTTTGTTACATTTTTGGATATGTTTTAGATATTCAGAGGTAAGATGTGTAACAGTAAAGGAGAATAGTTCAATGGTATGTGTAGAGCCGATTAGGGACAAAGAAAAGATAGAAATTGTTAAACGGATTTTAAAAGAAAATGGAAGTAGAGATTATCTGCTGTTTTTGGTGGGAATTAATAGCGGTTTGAGAATCTCAGACATTCTTAAATTAAAAGTTTCTGATGTTAAGGACAAAAGATATATTGAACTAATGGAACAAAAGACTAATAAATATAAGCGTTTTCCAATAACAAAATCTTTCAAGAGTGAACTTGAAGAATTTATTATTGGCAAAGCCGAAGAGGAATGGCTATTTGCAAGCCAAAAAGGTAGAAAACCCATAAGTAGGATACAAGCCTACAGAATAATATGTAAAGCTTGTGTTAGTGCAGGAATCACCGCACGTATCGGCACGCACACCCTTAGAAAAACTTTCGGATATCATTTTTATCAGGAGAATAAGGATGTTGCGTTGTTACAGTGTATTTTTAATCATTCAGCACCAAGTGTAACACTGCGATATATTGGTATTAATCAAGATATTATTGACTCTCGACTAAATGCATTTTGTCTATAAAATGTAACAATTTCAGCAAAAATGTAAAGATTTTCTCAAAATCCCTAAAGTTTTTCAAAAAAAATACCGATATACTCTATGTAACAAAATTACTATTTTGTTACATAGTTCACAACTAGAAGGTAAAGAAAATGGGTTTCAACGACTTTTTTATAAACAACAACGGTAAAAAGGAACAGTTGAATAATGCAACACATGGTGTGCGTAGAGAACAGGTGGACAAAAAGTTCCACAACCTTTTTGATGCGTATGATGCCAATGGTGACGGAACTCTTGAAAACGAAGAATTAGGGGGAATTTTTACAGGTTTAACTAAATTTTCAGGTGATGACAGAATTTTAGATGCAAATGAAAATAAACAAGTTACAAGTTTATTTGCAAATCAGGCAGGCATACAAGATGCAGACTTTATGGGATTTGTACGTTCAGTTTCAAAAGCTGTTGAAGATATTGTTGATTCAAAAGAAACTCCAACCGCGGACGGCGGAAAAGAAGTAACAACAACTTACAAAGACGGCTCAGTCGAGACTATTTCTTATTATCCTGACGGAGAATACAAATTCAAAAAGTTGGAACAAAAAGGTTCAACAACTACTAATTATTATACTATAGGGAATAATTTAGATAAACATTATACTGTTGATGAGATAGAAAGCAGAGTAAAAGAGGCATACGACAAACGTGTTGCCGAAATAAAACAACAAGCAAAACAAAATTCGGGAATAGAAGGTCGTGGCAGTATTCCAATTATTCCAAATTATGATGAATTTAAAAAAAGGTATTTGCAGCATTTTAATATTAATCAGGGTTCTGACACAAGGAACTTTGAAAGACACGATTTTGAATTGTCAGAACGTGGAAAGGCTGACGTAGAGGTTCGTGATTTTGTTTTAAATCACTATGTTGAAACACACAAAGCCGCTCAAGAAGCACTTGAGACAATGGGTATTTTAGACGATGTCGGTGCGGCAATAAATACCGGAGCCGGTGAACTTTGGAATTTTATTAAAAATGTATGGAATGGAACAGATGAAGAATACCAAAACTTCTACGAATTATCTAAAAAGTTTGAGCCGAACTACAACAAAGCATTAAGAGAAAGCGGCAGCTTGGATGTAATGAGAAATAATCCCGAAATGTTTTTCAGAGATTTTGAAAAGGATTTCAAAAAAGATATGGGACACCAATACAATTTAGAAAATTCAGTTCAATTCCAACAAACCGCAGAACGATACCAAAATGCTCAAATTTTGAAACAGAGAATTGATATCTTAAACAAAGCAATGCAAGAAATCAGGATGTATCAATCTGAACAAGATGCACTGACTTATGCTCCGGCACAAAATGAAGGATTAAATCCTGCAAGCCGCATTGTAAGTGCGAACACATTACTCTTACAATATTTTGATAATGATCAGGAAGCTGTGAATATGCTTCTTAACGGAGCAACAGGCAATTCTCAAACCACAATAACTGCGATAAAGGGTCTTGCAGCAGATACACAGAAGATGTTTGATTCCGTAACAGACGGTAAAAGTTTTGATGAAATAAAAAATGATTACCAAACTCAATACAGAACGATATACGGAACGGATTTTGTACCTGACGAATTAACAGAAAAAGTTATGGATGCAAAAGCAACCGGCGGAATGGTAAAACTGGCGGCAATAACCGTAATATCCGTTTTAATTACAAAGAGTCCTGTAATGGCAGAGATTTCAGCGGCTGCAGGAAGTGCGGAAGCAACTGGAGCGGCGGCAAATTTAGTTAGAACTCTGGTAACAAAATATGGTCAAACGGCAGTACAACAGGGTATAAAATTTGCAATGACAAGCGGAACTCTTGCCACAGATGTTGGTTTGACTTTATTAAATCAGGCAACAAGCGAACGTGGCATAAATGGTGAAGAACTTTGGGAAAGTACCAAAGGTTCTGCAAAATATATATTCTTTGGTGCTTATGTAGGGGCACCATTAGCACAGGGAGTTTCAAAGGCTCTCGGAAAGGTTGGAGCAACCGGAAGATTATTTGAAGGTGGAACAAAAACAGCAAACGGAGCAATTCAAACAACAAGCATCTCTGGTGATAAATTAATCCAAAACTTCATGAAAGGCGGCAATAAAGTTCTAACAACAGGCGGTGCGTTCTTGACAGATGTAGCGGCATTTACAGGTTTAGAAGTAGCAACAGAGGGAGCAAATCTTACAGATGCACTTTCTGAACAGGGGCAAATGCTTTCTAAATTAAAATTAATGAACCATGTTTTAGAATATATGCTCGGTGCTAAGGCTCATACAGCAACTTCGAGAGCAAATTTAGATGCGGCAATTGAGAAATCGGGAGTAAAGAATTGGAATATTAAAGAAATAAAGACTCCGCAAAAGACTCAATATGTAGTAGATATAGACGGACTTCCCGTCGGTAAATTTGAAGATGCCAACCAACTTGCGGCGGCAATGCTTGAAAGAGTTACTGCAAACTTTAAAACAACACAGTCATTTGAATTAAAAGATAAACCTGAAGAACCGATAGTAGCGACAACGGAAAAATCACCTGCAAAACCATCAGAAGGTGTAAAAGTTGAAACTCCAAAAGGTAAATTAAATGATGTTAGAGAGGCAAGTGCTGAAAATCCTGCTGAAAATGCCGAAGCAAAAATTTTATCTGAAGTCGCAAGAACCGAATTTAATGATGAAGGTATTCGTTTAAATACGGCTGAATCTATTGATGCTGAATTAAAAGAAGCAGAACTTAATCCAAATGCACCTGTAGATAATTTAGAAACATTGTCTTTAGTTATAAATGGCAAATTGGGTAAAACTTTAAAATCCCAATATGAAAAAGCCGGACAAGTTTTTGAAGAAATAATTACCAAAAACGCAGATAAAATTGCTGAAATGGAAAAAAGATATTCTGAAAATCCGGAGCATTTCGCTACAGAATTTACGAAACTATTGGCTGAACAACTCGGAGTTAAAGGTATAGAACCTAAAATAGAATTTGTTGAACCAAAAGATGCAGGAGCAGCCGGATATTTTTATTGGCCTACCGGTAAATTGCTAATTAATAAGGAATTAAAGAATCCAAAAGATATCGAAACTATAATTGCACATGAATTTGTTCACGTTATGCAATTTAAGGATATTGTTGCAGCCAGAGGAAGGGATGGCATTCGTGAAATTTATTTGAAAAATGAAGACGGCAAATTTCTTGAAAATAAAACGAGAGAATGGCTGAAAGAAGAATATGAATTGGATTATGATAAGGAAACCCCCCAAGATCAAGAGCTTTATCGCAATGCTGTATTAGATGCACAGGTAGAATCAACTTTAGAGGCAAATAGCGGTTTAACAAAATTTGCACATGAACATCCGTTAGAAAAAGGCAGTCTAAATGAATACTTATCAAGAATTTACCAAGCAGAAAATGAGAATATGGCTACTTTCGATACCCCTGAATATTATAGTCAAGTAATCGAAAATGAAGCCTATTTCTTGGGTAACGGGAAAACCGGCGACAAAATAAATATAAGTACTGAATTGCCGGCAGCAACACACACAAAATCTCAAAGAGTATCTGAAAATGAAGTTTCAATTCCTGCTGGAAAAATTGAAACTGCAAGTAACCAAGAAGCTTTTGTTGAAATTTCTGTGTCAAATGATGAAGCTGAAATGATAAAAAGATATAATGAATTACAGGAAGAGTCACAAAAGACAGGCGAGGTGAACGAAGAATTACTTGCTCTCACAATGGAACTGAATGACAAAGGATATCATTTTAAAGATGGAAAACTGGATTTTAGTTATAACGAAAATCCAGCAAACATGCCAAATTCTGATGTTTCAAAAGCAGAATTTATAAAAGGATTAAAAGAATATGGAATTGATGAAACAACACTTGGAAATCTTGAATATAATGTTAATCGAATTAATATGGATCTTTTAAATAAGTTAAAAGAATATCCTGAACTTTTAAATTCAATTTTTGGAGTTTCAATTCTTTGTGATGTTAAACCTGAAGATGTTCCCGCAAAAATTGAGGTACTTGACTTATTAAAAGACATTGAATTATTGTCACCGGATTCTAAGGTTTTGATGATAAATAAAGCCGGAAAGAATAACTTAGATGCTGTTAAACAGAATATTGAAGATTTCAATTATATTAAAGCGTCAGGTATAGATCCGTCATTAATTCCCGGATACGGACTTGCTATGACAGTAGATAATATGCATTTTAATCGGGAAGTGTTTGATTTACTGAAAGACAATGCAGAATTTGCAGATAAGCCTTACCTGTCTTTCAACGTAAATTCTGAGGATATCCCTGCTAAGACGGAAGTTTATAATTTATTAAAAGATAGTTCTTGTCCTGTTGAACAGAAAGTTTCTATTCTAAATAGATGCAATAAAGACAACTTATCTAAAATAAAAATGATTGAATCATATAGAGCCGATGGAATTGAAGAACACTCTTTAAGAAATTTATATGAGAAATTAGATGATATTAACGAGAATACATTAGCCGCTGTGAAGGATAATGCAAGTTTACTCGATTACTATGAAGTTTCAGATATTATGGCCATTAAACCAGAAGATTTATCTGCAAAAGCGAAAATTGCATTAGAGCTATTCTTATTTTCAATAAAAAAAGATAGTAATATAGCTCAGGAACTAATCAAACAGACAACTAAAGACAATATTGAAACAATCCATAAAAAAATGGCAATGATACAAGCATTTTCACCATTTTTATTAGCACAAAATGGTATAATTCGTGATATTCAAGACGGTTCTGTTGATGTTGATGTCGTATCAGATTTATTTAAAACAATTAAAGGAGATACTGAATTATTAAAATCTATTTCTTTAAATAAAGATTTAAAAATTCTTAAAGATGTAACTGCTGAAGATGTAAAAGCTAAAAAAGAAATATACGACTTTGTATTTGCACTTACTGTTAAGAGAATGGTAAATGGTAAACCTATTCTTTTGCATGTAGATAAAGCGGATTTATTAAGCAGAACTACTCAGGATAATGTTGCAGAAATTAAAGAAGAAATTTCTCTGGATTACAGAATTGCTGAGGCTGAAAGTTTAAAAAAAACACAATTCACAGAAAAAGAAATGCTTTTGCGTAAAAATAAATTAAGAACAATAAATGAAAGTATTGATTTGCAGCAACGTTTATCATTAGATGAGAAAAATCAATTAAAAGCATTATTTGAAAATGCCAAAACAATGGAAGAATTGGATGCTAAAAGTAATGCGTATACAGCTATTGTAAATAAAGAGAACGGACGTTTGTGGTCATCAAGAGCTCTTCCAGAAACATTGGATGCAATAAAAATTAAAGAACAAGCAGATATTGTTGATGCCGTTAGAATAGATGGCTATAGTTATTTCGACGGTATTTTATCCGAAAATTTTGCAAAGAATTATAAATACTTGAAACAAGTTGATTCTTCATTTAGACCTATAGAAGCAGGTACATTTAATCGTTATGCACATTATTTAAAATTTGATGATATTAAATCACAAGAAGAATTTGAAATGTTTAAAGAACTTTGGAATGATCCAAAAATTAATGATTGTTCATTAATATCCCACATTATTTTAGATAAAAATAAATATAATGCATACAAAAAGATTTCATCACATCCCGATTATTTAAGAACTAATAACGAAGATGTTTCTCTTGTTATCAACGCTATCTTACGAGACGAAGTTTCGGATATAACTGATGTTAACAGTATGGCTAAAGATTTAAGAATAAAAAATATACAAGAAGAATTAAAAGAATGCAGAAATGCTCTGACTCAAGAAAGATATGATTGGGAAGAACCTGCAACTGAAAAAGACATACAAGGTTTAACTGTTACATTCCCTAATTTAAGTAAAGCAAAATTTGAAAATTATTCAAAAAGTGCTATTTCTGTAATTAAACACATAATCAATGGTAACAAAAACTTATCTTTTAATGAAATTGAAGCCGTATTAAATAGTGACATTGATTTTTCAAATTGTGCCAGACGCTTTAGTATATTATCAAAATGTTCTCCTGAAGTTGAATACAAATTGGCATTCTGCTCGAATAAAGACTTTAACGAAGTCATTAATGTTCTTGAAAAACGTCCTGAAATGCTTTTAGAAAAATTTGATAGATCAAGTTTTGACAAAATGCTCCAGATGTCAGATATAGAATGGGAAAACTTTAAAGTTTCAATCAAAGACAGAGGTGAAACTGAATTTAACGAAGCTCAATATGCCGCAGATATTCAGGCTAAGTTAGATGCAGGCTTTGAGCTTGATATGAGTACATATAGAACAATTGAGAGACAAAGAAAACTAGAAGCAAACAGCAGATTAGGTTATGCATCTAAAAACAGGATAAAATATGAGCCTTCAAATAATAGTGAACGAGTATTAACTCCTGTCGAAGAATTGCCGAGTGCGGAGCAATTGTTAACTCAATTAAAAAAAACCGGAAAAATAACACTTTCAATAGAAGATAAAGGAGGAATGAATCCGACAAGAAATGACCGTGCGGAAATCAAAGAAAAAGACAGAGATCGTCTTGGTCAAGCAGTTTCTACCGATATTGTTCTTAACATTGGTGCGTCTCGTCCTTGGGAAAATTCAAGATTAGCAAGAGATATAATTCAGAATTTCTATGACGGTAACGGCTACACTATGGAAGGGGTTGATATCCAAGTAGAAAAAGTCGGCGATAAATATGCGGTAAAAATATCGGGTAAAGGGATTTATGATTATGACCGAGTTCTTAATTTCGGTTATGGTTCAAAAGTAAACGATACAAGAAGTGCAGGACAACATGGTGAAGGTTCAAAAATTGTTCTTGGAAACCTTTTATATTCAAGAGGAGCAGACCATGTAAAATATAGTGCCGGCAAATGGGAACTTGATTTTACTGCTGATAAAACTAAAAAACCGTCAGAATCCGAAATTATGCAAACTTTAACAGAAGTGGAAAAAGCACAAGATGGTACAAGTCTTGAATTTGAAACAACTGATCTTGACTTAGTAAAAGAGTTAGTAAAAGCAAAAGATTACTTCTACAGTCCTCAAAACAAAGATTTTGCTAATTTAGATTTTGAAAATGAATACTTCGGAATGAAATTTTTGCCTAAAGGCGAAAAAGGTAATATGTATGTGATTCAGAGATATGAAGTTGAAGGTTCTAAAGGTCTTGACAATACTATGGATGGAATGACTTTGATTTTCAAGACAAAACCTGAAGATCAAACTTTGACTGAATTAAACAATGGAGTACCATTCTCATTAGAAACCGGTCGTAATCGTGTTGCTTTGAATCGTCAAAAAATTACCGAAATGATTACAAGATATGCAAAAACTTTATCTGATGAGCAATTAATAAATATTATCGGAAATATGAAAGAAGTATTCTTATATGATAACCGAAATAAAAATACTCACATCCTGGAAGGTTTTGTAAAAGTTGCACAAGAAAGAAATTTAGAAATAGATTTCGGACATGACGATTACATTGCAGTTGGTCGTTATCCTGATGATAAAGATGTTCATTTTGCTAAGATGATGGGAAAAACTCTTGTTACCAGCGAAATGGCAATGGTTGGTGTTCCGGATTTGTATAGTTACTTGCAAGCTAATGAGGGACATAGAACTCCTGTGACTGAATTAACAGAAACCCAAGCACATAAATTGCAAATTTTAGAAGAAACTGTAAAGATGTTTAGTGATAATCTTGATTTGGCAAACTGCGGAATTATTACAAGAGGCGAAGCGGAAACTCCAAAATATCTTTATGAACCAACAGAAAAAGATAATACTGTAGCCGAAGCAATTATATCTAAAGGCGATGATCGCATTTACCAAGGACATTGGGTAAAAGCTGACTATTTTGATAGTGGTGATTTCTTTGATTTGGTCGCAACTTGGTTACACGAAACTTCTCATAAAGTTGGCCATGATGGTGATAAATCTTTCAATGACAGATTAATAAAATTAGAGCAACTAATTGTTGATATGAGCAATTCAGATCCGTCATTCGGTCAAAAATTGAGAGTATTGGCTCAAAAATATAATGAAGTAAGTAAAAAAACTTCTAAAGATAATAGTGCATATCCAAAAATGACAGTTAGAGAAACTGATCAAATGATTTCGGATATTTTACGATTAGTTGTAACCAAAGCCGAAGAAAAAGTAAAAGTTCAACAGAATAAAACGGTAGAAGCTAAAGAAAGAATCAATACTGAAAATACTGACACTTATGAACTTACAAATGTTGTCGAACCTAAAACTTCGGATAATATTTTAAAAAGATTCTTCAAGAAAATATTCGGCAGAAAGAAACCACAACCTGTAACCAGCAACATTACTGATGCGGTTAAAGAAAAAGACCAAAGATATGTTTATACAAGTCCTAAAAAAAGTGTCAGAACAAGTGGTGAAAATCAATTTATAACTTATAAAGACCATATTGAAACATTAAAAACGACAGGAAGTTTAGATATTACAATTCCTGTAACAGATGAATTACACCCGATTAAAGGCTCAACTGAAATTAAACCTGCGGACAGAGCTATCTTAGATAAAACTGTAAATACTCCGTTGATGTTAGATTATAATAGTGCTCAAGAATGGACATACGATATGGTGGCAAGAGATATCTTGCAGAACTTCTATGATGGTCATGGCGGAACACTTGATGGTGTTAAAATTGATATCCAAAAGGTTGACGGAAAATATAAAATTAAAATTTCAGGCGAATCAGAATATAATTATTTCTATTTGAAAAACATTGCTGCAAGTTCTAAAACCGGTGATGAAAATCAAGCCGGCGGTTATGGTGAGGGTGCAAAAATGGCATCAAAATCGCTTTTGGGTGCATACGTTACGGATAAAATTACATTTGCATCAGGTGATTGGGCAATGGATTTTGCAAGAGAAGAAGGTGTTGAACGTCAAGATATGCATATGACAAGAACTCTTCATGAAAATTCTCAAAGAGTGAATGGTACTTATATTGAATTTGAAACTACAAGTGCTGATTTGGTAGAATCAATTATTAAAGCTAAAGATTTCTATCAACACGCAGATAATCCTGATTTCAAAGGGTTAGATTTTGAAAATGATAAATTCGGCTTTAGAATTTTGAATGAAAATGAAAAAGGTAATTTATATTACAACCAAAGATATGCCGTAAAATCTGAAGGTGAACTGGAAGGAGCATTGAATGGTATTTCAATTGTTTTCAAGAAAGAACTCACTACTGAAGATAAAGAAAGATTCAAAATCGCAAATGATTGTGACAGACGTGGTTTAACAAGTGAAGAAATAAAATCTATATCAACTTGTATGGCAAAAAGTATGAGTGACCAAGAATTAATGTCATCAATCCAGCAATTAGAAAGATTCTGGTCAATTAAAGATCCACGAATATTGAAACAAAATAACAGAGTAATAACTCCTGAAGAAGGATTTGCAATAGGTCTTGTTGAAGAAGCAGGAAACAGACATTTAGAATTTAATGTTGATGCTCAAAAAGTAGCTGCAGTTGACCCATATAGTTGGGACATAAATGTTGATCATGTTAATTACTTAAAATCCCAAGGTTACGTTATTGCAGATAATTCATTGGTAAGACTTGGATTTAAAACAGTCAAAGATGTGATGAAAGAATTAAACAAAGTTGTTCCTGTTGAAGGTACAATTGTCGAAAAACAAAAATTGGCTTTAATCACAGAAGCATTACCACAAAAGCTTCCATTGAAAATATTTGAAGCATCGCCTGATGATAATCAAGTACTTATAACAAATGAAAATGGCGAACAATTTATTGCTATTGACAGAAGATATCTTGAAAATACTGATTTCAACACATTATACACTCAAATCCTGTCCAGAATAAATTATGCATCTGACAGTGCCGAATGGGGTTATAAAATGACTGAAATGCTTGCACAACAATTGAGATTAGCAAATGATCCAAATTATATGACTAAATTTAATACTATTGCTAATCGATTTAGTCAAATAAAATAATCTTTACCACTTATTAAAGCAAAAAATAGAAGATATCACTGTGGAGCATTAATAATGAATGACGGCTGGGAAATTAAGGACGATTACCCGTGGTAAGTGCCGAGTATAGTAAAAACAAAAATTTCCCGGCCGTCGCAGAAATCAGTTTGCATAAAGTCACACTAAAGCCGTCAGAGAGTCAAAGGCCGGACTTTGTCCGGTGGGAAATTAAAGACGATTATCCTTGGTAGGGGTCAGAAAGCAGGATGGGTGAAACGACAATTGTTCCACTCAACTTACGAACTCTCCGTACAATTTATTCTTTGTTCTTTAAAAGGTTTAATTCAGACAAAAAACGGAGAGGGTGGGATTCTACGAATTCGCAGGCGAGAATATGAAATTCGAGCCGAGCGAATACGTATGCAAGGCTAACCCTTGTTATTCCGACAACGCGAGGAATAACAAGTTTCGAATCACTACTCTCCGTACAATCTATTATTTGTCCTTAACAAGGTATTATTCAGACAAAAAACGGAGAGGGTGGGATTCGAACCCACGGTGAACTTTCGCCCACATAGACTTTCGAGGTCCACACCTTAAACCGCTCGGACACCTCTCCTTTTATTTCGCTTATTCCTGTCAAACTGAGCCGAATAAATTACATAAACCAGTTCACAAGATTATAATATCATAAAAATTTTTTGTAAATACTTAAAACCTGAAATAAATAAAAGGATTATAAGTATTTGCCGCAATAGTCATTGTTGACAGACAAAACAGTATTAACAACCAAATATTTACGAGTGTCTTTGCTATGGTATTTTTTACGTAAATAGCGTTTTTGAATAACGGTACTGAACACAATGCCGCTGCTGCAAATGTTATAACATCTATTCTGTCTATATAATATGAGGTTAAATATGTTGTATGGTTTTTGTCGGAATGTAATAATCCAAACATATTCATTAAATAATTGAATGCATAATGAATATTATCCGCTCTAAATAAAACCCACCCTATAACAAAGATTAAAATACAATATGTATGCATTAAAACATCAGTAATGTATGAATGCTTTTTGGCTTCAAATTTTTTTATATTGAATATTTTTTCCAAAATTATAAACATACCGTGCCATAATCCCCAAATAACAAATGTCCAGTTGGCACCGTGCCATATACCTGTCAAAAGAAAAACTATTCCTAAATTTCTGGCAGTTTTAATTTTACATAGGCGGTTCCCACCTAACGGAATGTATACATATTCTTTAAACCATGTTGATAATGAAATATGCCACCTTCTCCAAAATTCTGTTATGGATTTAGAAATGTACGGGTAATTAAAGTTTTCCATAAATTTAAATCCGAAAATCAGACCAAGTCCTATTGCCATATCTGAGTACCCCGAAAAATCAAAGTATAATTGAAATGTATATGCTAATGAACCTATCCACGCTATTCCCTGTGAAAAGCTGTCTGGGCTTTGCATAAAGATTTTATCGGCAACGGCTCCCATTGTATTTGCTATAAGCATTTTTTTAGACAAGCCTATAATAAATCTTTTAACCCCTGTATTAACTTTGTCAAAATTGACTTCTCTATCGTCGATTTGCTCCTGTATGTCGTGATATTTTACTATCGGTCCGGCTATTAATTGCGGGAAAAGACATATAAATAATGCAAGTTTGTAAATGTCTTTTTGAACTTTAACTTCACCACGGTATACATCAATGACATAAGATAATGCCTGAAATGTATAAAATGATATTCCAATAGGCATTACAATATTAAGTAAGTGAATATCGGTTTGGAATAAGTTATTAAAGTTTGATATTAAAAAATTAAAATATTTGAAATAAATTAGAAATGACAAATCAGCAATTATTGTTGAAATCAGAATAAATTTTTTACAAGAATATTTGTCAATTAAAATTGCACCAAAGTAGTTAATAATAATAGTTAAAAGCATAATTGCCAAATATTTTGGTTCACCCCAGGCATAGAAAATAATACTTGCAGTTAAAAGAATAGGATTATGAAGTTCTTTTTTTGTTATCAAATATAACAAAAGTACTATCGGTAAAAATATATATATAAAAGTCATTGAACTGAAAAGCATTTTTTCTACTCCGTATACAAATTTTTAAGTTGTGTTTCATTTGACAATATTACAAGTATAAGTATATTCGGTTTGTTTTTTAATATGTCATCTTCAAATCTGGACATTTGAAGTTCACGTGAATCATAGTTGTTAAATCTTACTTTTACTACCTGTTTGAATGAAGGAATTATAAACTCGGCCAGACATTCTTCGTAAGAATTTCCAATCATATAAACAGTCTGAGGATTAATACTGTTTTTATTGTAAGTATTTTCGTCGGAATAATCTATCTTTTTCTTTGTTCTTTTTACTTCTTCAGTTCCTTTATATTCAAAATGAGAATATTCAGTATTAAGATATTTTTTATCAATTTGCAGTTCTCTGTATAAATTCCCTTCGGTAGGATAATTCATATAATCGGTTTGTGAATATATATCTTTTGTAATTTTAAAATCATCTTCTTTTAAAATATTTATTTTTGGAAAATCATGTTTAATTCTTTTCATTAATTTTTGATAAGCAATGAAAGCACCATACTCATTCCAATGAACATCACCTTTAGTATAGGGATTATTATTTTTGGCAGCGATAAGTTCTTTTAACGGCGAAACTATAATGTCTAAATCTTTATTTTTCATATATTGAGCAAAGTCTTCGCCGTTATTAACAATATTTTTAATTCCTGTTGTTTCTTTAAATTCTTTTTCATAAACTTCTGAAGTCGGAGGAGCAATTAAAATATATAACTTTATACCGTGACGGTTACAAAAATCATTTAATTTTCTGATATTATACTCAAATTTTTGGAACTCTTTTTGATAAGAGTTTGTCGCAACCCAATCCTTATTGAAAGCCCAATAATTTTTTTTATTGAAATATCTGCTGCCTTCTGCATATATATTGTCGGAAAATAAAATTTTTATTTTTCTGTTCAGGCATATTAATTCATTGCGAGTTAGAAATCTGTCGTTAAACCAGTTGTTAAAGCTCTTACCAAAGTTATAATTAATTTCGTAATTTTCTTTTAATAAAGGTTCCCATTCGGCTAAAGTTCTGTTTTCATTTTTGGAAATTTCTTTTTGATTTATATGGCTCATGGGAATAAACAACATAATGAAAAAAATTGATAAAAATATTATGTCAGACCTTGATTTTTTCTTAATTGTTTTAAAGTCAGCTATATAATCCGATAACTTATAGGCTAAAAGATATGTTAGTGTTGCAATAATGATAAAAAGTTTTAAATCAAAATGTATTGAGAAAAATCTATCCAGTTTTTTGAGGTACAAAAGTGTTATAACCGAATTTGAAAAATTCGTTAAAATAAGATGATTATTTTTAATTTTAGCATTTGCCCCATATACCTTAAAATCGCTCAGAGAAAGACTTTTTCCCCCCCCCCCCCGAGGTGCAAATGCTGTAATAGATGATATTTCAAGGGTATCAGACGGATCAAAATATTCAATAACAAATCTTAATCTCTTAGGAAATTTTGACCTTTTTATAAAAAATTCAAATTCTGATTTATCATTAAGATTAAGTGTTTTTATGTCTTTTCTTATTTTCTTAAATTCATTGTTATCTTTTTTATTTAATTGTGCTTCAATGGTGCAATTTCCTTTGCCTGTCACATCAACGGTTAACGCAACAGGCTTAAATAAATACCAATTATTGGCGGCAGCAAGAACTGCTGTTGTTATTAAAATTGCAGCTATATTGCGTTTTCGTACAGGTAAGACAAAATTCTTCTTCATACCAAGCCTAAAATGTCAAACATACTAAGTTTGAATTTAGCATTAAAGGTATGTTTTGTCAATTTTGTTTTGAGTGAATATTATGTATGACAGAAATTAGTTTATTCCCGTTATCTGTTATCAGGCAGGTATTTATGCCAATCTCCGTCTAAATTTTTTATAAATCTGTGGGCTTCAATTACGTCGTCATAACTTATAGGTTCAGGCCCTTCCTGAACTTCAAGCGGTTCGGGATTTTTGACCGATAAATCGGAAAACCCTATAAAAGCTATACCAAAATTTTTCCCGCAGTGTTGGCATTGCAAATTCGTTACCAGAAGTCCGTTTTCTTCTCTTTTTATTGTAATCGAATTTTCGTCAAATCCGTTTTTACACTGTGAACAGCATAGGTTATCAAACAGAATTTTTAATTTCTTTTTCATATAAATCCTCATACTTTTATTATAGATACTATTTGTTTTCTAATTTAAAAAAGTTAATTTTTGTTAATAAATGTTAAATTTTTTGCAAAATGGGGTATAATATATATGTGAACCTATAGGAGGTCATATGGAAGCTATAAATTTAATTTTATTCGGTTTCATCGTGTACACTGCGTTAATCGTAGTTCCGAGCATCTGGGAAGAGTTAACTGCTGAAGGATAAGATTTTTACTTTTTAAGACGGTATAAGTCAAAAAGTGTTCCCTTCAAAAAAAAACTCGAATAAGATTATTACAGCTTCGATAAAGTGTTTATTTTACATTTGTTGCTCAGGTTTGTTTTTCAGCTTGTGTTTTTTGCCTGATTTATTTTCTCTTTACTTTAAACTTTGATAAATTATAATAGTAATGTAATTAAGGAGAAAAGGACAGCCGATGAGTAAATATCTGTTAGAAGTTGGATGTGAGGAGTTGCCTTATAAGTTTATTCCCTCAGCTATAGAACAGTTAAGAACAAATTTTAAAACATTTTTGGAAAACAATAAAGTTCACTATAGTGACATTGAAGTTTATGCTACCCCCAGACGTTTGGCAGTTATAATTTCCGGTTTGGAAAAACAGAGCAAGGATGAAGAAAAGATTATAAAAGGCCCGATTAAAAAAGTTGCTTATGATGAACACGGCAATTTAACGGGTGCAGGTACGGGTTTTTGCAGAAAAAACGGGATTTCACCCGATGATTTGTATATCGAAAATGATTACGTTTATGCGAAAATTACGATTAAAGGCAAGTCTATAATTGAACTTTTGCGGGAAAATGTACCTTCCGCAGTTTTGAAACTTCAAGGCCCTCATTTTATGCGTTGGGCTGACAACGACGAAAAATTTTCCCGTCCGATAAGATGGATTGTATCTTTGCTTGATAAAGATGAAGTTAAAATAAAAATTATAGATAAAGAAAGTTCTAATCATACACGCGGTCATCGTTTTGCTCAACAGAATACTTTAATAGGAAGTGCTGATGATTATGTGGAATTAATGAGAAATTGCTGTGTAATTGTTAATCAGAATGAACGCAGAGAAAGAATTATTGAACTTGCTGAGAAAGAAGCCGAAAAAATAGGTGCAGTGCCTTATTATACGGATGATTTACTTGATGAAGTTACATATATTACCGAATACCCCGTTCCCGTGACCTGCGAGTTTTCGGAAGAATTTTTAAAACTGCCCGAAGAACTTGTTGTTACGGTAATGGCTGTTCACCAAAGATATTTTGCACTGTATAAAGACGGAAAACTCACTAATAAGTTTATAACAATAACAAATTATATCGGTGATGAGTTAAAAAATATTAAAGAAGGTAATTTAAGGGTTGTTAAGGCACGTCTTGATGATGCGGTATTCTTTTTTAATGAGGATACCAAAAAGCCCCTTGGAGAATATGTTGAAGCTTTGAAAGGAATAACTTTTCAAAAAGGCATGGGTTCAATGTACGACAAAGCTCAAAGGCTTGTTGTGCTTTCAAAACTTATATCGAAAGAAATCGGAGTTAATAAACCTTCCGTCGAAAGAACAGCACTGCTTGCAAAAGCCGATTTGACAACTAACCTTGTGTTTGAATTTACGGAGCTTCAAGGTTTTATCGGTGCGGATTATGCCCGAATATCAGGTGAACCGAATGAAGTTTGCGAAGGTATAAAAGAACATTATTTCCCGTTGAATGCCGAAAGTTCCACGGCTCAAAGCATTGAAGGACAAATTGTCGGTATTGCCGATAAAATCGATACAATTTGTGCGGTATTCGCCGAAGGTAAAAAACCTACGGGTTCTTCAGACCCGTTAGGGGTAAGACGTGCGGCTCTCGGGATTATAAAGACGATACTTACAAATAAATTGAAAATTAATATAGAAAATCTTATAAATGAAACTCTTATACTTTTGCCTGTAAAGACGGAAGGCGAAAATGTTTTAGATAAAGTAAAAAACATCGCAGGTTCAAGTGTAAACAGGCTTTCTGGCAAGTGTACGGCTGAAATTAACGAATTTATTGTTCAGAGGTTAATAATATTTCTGTCCGAGAAATATCCGAAAAATGTTCTTGAAAGCTGTGCGGCAGTGAAAAATCCCGTTGCGGATTTGAGCGATTTTATATCACGTGTTGAGGCTGTGGCACAATTTGACAATTCCGCTGTTTTGGAAAGTGCTAACAGAGTTATAAGAATTTTAAAAGATGAACCCAAAAAATCCGTTAATAAAGATTTGTTCAAGGAAGCTTCGGAAGGCATGCTCTATAATCAAATTTTATCGGTTGAAGAAAAGTCCGATTATAAGGATTATTTGAACAATTTAGCCGAAATAAATCCTTCCGTTGACAAATTTTTTACTGACGTTCTTGTCATGGATAAGGATGAAAAAATTAAGGAAAACAGGCTTGCACTTCTCGGTATGTTGAAGAAAAAATATGATTTCATAGCTGATTTTAGCAAGTTATAACAGTGTTTCGGACGTGTTTATAAAGTTTTGTAAACATTGTTTGTAAAATAGTAAATTATTTTTTTCAGGATACTTTAAAATAGTACAAAGAAGGTAAACAAAAATCAGGAGTCGGTAATGAACCGTATAGGAAATTTAAAGGTAGTAAAAAAATTAAACAGGGAAATAAGTCCTAAACTTCGCTGGTTAAATTATGCCAACACATATTCACATAAATCCTCTGCTGATTATATCAGTATGATAAGCGGAGTTGAGGAATTACAATCAGGTTCTGACACAAGAAGGCTGGAAGCAATGGTCAGAGAGCAGCTTAAGGCTGAATTTCCGAATATTGAAAGTATGAAGTCTTATGAGTTTCTGGTTGATGCGGTAATGCACAATATCAAGAAAAAACAGCTTCGGGCCATGGATAATCTCAAGTAGGTTATCGGGGAAAATATAAATATCCCAATGAAAGAATAATACCTTAACGGTATTATTTTTTTTATTATTTAATTTAGGTTATATTTATGTTAAAGTCATATAGAAGATTTATTTAAGGAATTAAATAGCATGAGTTTAACAGTATATTTAGGAATAGACGTAGGTTCGGTAACTACAAAACTTGCATTGGTTGACGAAAAAGGCAAGTATGTTGACAGTTATATGCTCAGAACGGAAGGGAAACCCGTTTGGGCAGTTCAACAAGGATTAAAAGAGTTATACGGCAAAAAGCTTACGGACTATGATGTCATGGGTGTAGGCACAACGGGTTCGGGCAGAAATCTTGCGGGAGCTTTGGTTTGTGCCGATGTTATAAAAAATGAGATAACCGCCCATGCCGTTGCGGCAAGCATAAATGTCCCAGGAGTTCAGACTATTCTTGAAATTGGCGGTCAGGACAGTAAAATAATCATCATGCGTGACGGTATCGTTACGGATTTTGCCATGAACACGGTTTGTGCTGCGGGTACGGGAAGTTTTCTCGACCATCAGGCACAGAGATTAAATGTTCCTATTGAAAAATTTGGCGAAACGGCTCTTAAATCGAATAATCCCGCAAGAATTGCGGGACGATGCGGAGTTTTTGCGGAAAGTGATTTAATCCACAAACAACAGCTGGGTTATCCCGTAGAAGATTTGTTGTACGGGCTTTGTCAGGCTCTTGTAAGAAATTATCTTGCTAATTTGGCGTTAGGTAAAGAACTTTTACCTGTATTTTCTTTTCAGGGCGGTGTTGCAACTAATTCAGGCATGGTAAAAGCCTTTGAAGAAGCTTTGGGGCATAAAGTTATTGTTCCCGAAAATCATCAAACAATGGGTGCTATAGGTGCGGCATTGCTTGCAATGGAAAATCATCAATATACCGAAACCGCCACTAAATTTAAAGGCTGGGAAGTCGGTGACATGTGTTTCCATTCCATTACTTGTGAATGCAACGGCTGTTCAAATAATTGCGAAGTCATAACAATTGTTGAAGGCGAACAGGAAATTCAGCATGTTAAAAAGATTAAAGACATTAAAGGTAATATAATTGCACGCTGGGGCGGAACATGCGGAAGATGGGATACCCATTCGTAAACCGTTAATCAATAAATTGTTCTTCCGATAAATATCTTTCGCCTGTATCGGGAAGTATTACAACAATTACTTTTCCTTTGTTTTCTTCTTTTTTGGAAAGTTGCAATGCCGCAAACATTGCCGCACCGGAAGATATTCCGCAAAGTATTCCTTCGGATTTTGCAAGTTTTTTTGCAGTATTGAAGGCATCTTCATTACTAACGGGAAAAATTTCGTCAACTGCATTTTTGTGGAAATTATCGGGAATAAAGTTAGCACCTATTCCTTGTATTTTATGTGCTCCGGCTTCTTTACCGCTAAGTACTTGGGAAGTAAGCGGTTCAACGGCTGTTATTTTTATGTTTTTATTTTTGGATTTTAAATTTTCCCCTACACCTGAAATTGTTCCGCCCGTTCCGACTCCGGCTATAAAAATATCAATTTTTCCGCAAGTGTCACGCCATATTTCTTCTGACGTGGTTTTATAATGTATGTCGGGATTTGCGAGATTTGAAAACTGCATCGGGATAAATGAGTTTTCGTTTTTTTCTTTAATTTCAAAAGCTTTGTCTACCGCACCTTGCATTCCTTTTTTACCGTCAGTAAGTATAACTTCCGCACCGTAAGCCTTTAGAAGTTTACGTCTTTCAATACTCATTGTTTCAGGCATTGTAAATATTGCTTTGTAGCCTTTAACTGCACATACCATTGCCAGCCCGACTCCGGTATTTCCGCTTGTGGGTTCGATAATCAATGCTCCTTCATGTATTAAACCGTCTTTTTCCGCCTGTTCTATCATATTCAGTGCGGTTCGGTCTTTGATTGAACCCGCAGGGTTAAAGCTTTCCAACTTGGCAAGTATTATGGCATTACCGTCGTTGATATTATTTATTTTAACCATAGGGGTGTTGCCGATTAATTTTAAAATATTCTCTGCGTAATTCATTTTTAACTCCTGTTCTTTCTAAAACCGTAGCCTTGGGAAACCGTTCTGCCTATTGAAATAATTTTTTGTGAAATACAAGCTTTGCATTTATCTGGTTTGTCGTTAATGCATATTTTCCCGGGATATATTTCATATTTTTTTCTGTAATCGCCTTGTGTCATATTTGGCATAACGACATTGGCTCCCGATTGCAAAGCTATTATTCGCCCGTTAGGGGTTAAAGTTTCCATTGCCGTAGTTGCGGGAATGTTGATATCAGGCATTAATAATCTTGTAACTGCCATAACTTTTAATGCTAACCAAAAATCCTTTCCTGCGGCATTTTTTAAAGGTGTATTTGCATGCGGTATAAACGGTCCTATCCCTATCATATCGGCATCAAGTTCTTTAAAAAACAATATATCTTCCGCAAGTGATTTTACGGTTTGCCCCGGAAGCCCAACAAGACAACCGCTTCCGACTTCAAAGCCGGCTTTTTTTATATTATATAGACATTCTTTGCGGTTTTTAAGTGTCATTTGAGGGTGATATTTGCTGTAAAGCTTTTCATCCGTTGTTTCTATTCTTAATAAAAATCTGTCTGCACCGCAGTTTTTTAAAAATTGATATTCTTCTTTACTTCTTTCCCCGATGCTTAATGTTATTGCGACATTATATTTTTTAATTTCTTTTATGATATCACCGAGGTATTCACAGGTAAAAAACATATCTTCTCCGCCCTGAAGTACTATTGTTTTAAACCCCAAACCTACTGCATTTCGGCTAAAATCCAGAATTTCCTCTTTTGATAACCTGTACCTTTCAATATTTTTATTATCCCTGCGTAAACCGCAATAATGGCAGTTGCAGCGGCAAATGTTCGTAAATTCAATCAATGCTCTTAAATGAACTTCATCACCAACGTAAGTTTTTCTGACCTCGTCAGCAGCTTTAAAAAGATTTTCTTTGGAATTATCATTCGATAATAATTCGCAAATTTCATCTTTTGTAAGATTATGATACTTTTTGGCTTTTTCTATCAGAGCGTTCACAAATGTATTATAAAATAAAAAGAGAGGAAATAAACTTCCTCTCTTTTGTTATTTATTCTTCAACATTAAGCGGCGGTTGAATCATTCCCGGTCTGGGGCCGAACGGGCCTATCGGCTGCGGCTTGCCATCTTTTTCTACATGCTTTTTAAAACCTTTGTCAAAGCGTTGTCTGCCTTCTTTTTTCATTTTATCAAGTTCTTTTAATTGTTTTTTGGAAAGAATGGATTCAAATTCTTTCATGTTGTTTGCTCTTATTTCGCGTGCTTTGTGTCTTAGTTCACGTAATTCCGCATTGATTTTCTGTAATTTTTCTTCCTGCATTTTTGGTGCAATTTTTGATAATTTTACTGTTTCGGCTTCCTGATGTTTCAATTTCATTTGTTCCATAACAGGTTTCATTTCTTCCTGTCCTTTAAGACGGATTTGTTTTGCTTGTTCTTTCTGTTTTTCGCTTAACTTTAAGCGTTGTTCAAATTCTGTTTGTTTCTTTTTGAAGTTTTCTCTTGCTGCCTGAATTTTTTCATCTGAAGGCTTTTGGCATTCGCAATGTTTGCATTTACATTGAGGACATTTGCAAGTCCCTGTTTGTGCCGTTGTTGTGTCTGCATAAGCTGCTCCGGTAATTGTCAAAGCCGTTAAGGCTGCTAAGATAAGTGCTTTTTTCATCATAATTTATCCTTTCTTTTTTACAGCAGTTCTTCCAAAAGTACTGCAAGTTCTTTCTTTGCGTTATATAATCTTGATTTTACCGTTCCAATCGGACATTTAATTTTTTTGGAACATTCTTCGTAGGTGTAACCTCTTATTTCGCATAACATAATTACTTCTTTAAACTTCGGTTTTAAATGTTCAATTGCATCGATAATTTTTTTTTGTCTTTCGTTATTAATAAGTCTTAGTTCAGGTGTTGACCTTTTATCTTTTATTGAATTTATAACGGTGTCATCGGATGAGGTATATACTTGTAATTTTCTGTAAGATGATTTCAGGTAATCCTTGGAAACATTGCTTGCTATAGTGTTAATCCAGCTTTTAAACGAACCTTGTTCTTTGTATTTGCCGGAGTTTTTCCATACTTTAATATAGACTTCCTGTTCCAAGTCTTCGTTATGTTCTTTTGTTATTAGTTTTATTATACTTTTCACACTTTTTTGATTGCTTTTTATGATATCATTAAAATTCATTATCAGTCCGCCATAATTAAGCCGTACGAATCGGTGGGAAATCCTAAATCTTCCGCACTTAAAACATATCCGTATTTAATTGTATCTGAAATGTCTGTGTTAAAGTTGATAATTCCCAGAGTTGTTGTGCAAAGACAAATGATAAATAACGCACAAGCCACTTTTATCTTTGCCGAATTTATTCGTTTTTTTCTGTAGTACGGTTTGACTTCTTCAAGTAACTCGGATACACGCTGCATTTTTTGGTGTTCTTTACGGCAATCTTCACAAACTTCAAGATGCTTCAGTAATGCTTCATCGGTTCCGAATGTTACGAGACTTTCATATTTTGTACATTTTTTTGTCATTTTTTACCTCTGTACCATTATAACGATTTTAAAATAAAAAAGTTCATTTATTATAAAATATTATTTTATATTATTAACTTTTGTAATAATCTGCATAAAAGAGTTCTTTTATTAGCAACTTTTTTTTTGAGCCGTTTTATATATAGTGGACTTTAGAAAGTGGTGCTATGTCGTTCGTTAACGGAATAAAAAATATTTGTTATAAATTGGGTTCAAACAATAAGCCGACTTATGTTGTTATGGCTATTGCCGCGGTAAAAGGTATTGCACGTCCGACATTCACCATGATGGATAAGAAAGAGAAGCCCGAAACAAAAAAATATACGGCATTACGGGAAGGTTTAACGGAAGTTATTGCAATACCTGCTTACTGGGCATGCGGTGAACTTTCGGCATGGGGTGCAAATATCCTTTTTAAAGAAAAAGTCGGGGATAAAATTAACCCAGCTTTAATAAAAGCAAAGAAAAATCTCATGTTTATGGGCGTATGTACCGCCGCTCTTTTTATAATTCCCGCAGCCTGTTCTGTCTTAATCAAGCCTATTATGAGTAAAATGGGCTTAAAAGCACCAAAGACCGAAGAAGATAATAATCCGAAACTTGATATTAGCACAAATCCCCCGCAAAAAAGTCCGACGGTACAAAATCCTATTGATTACGCTCATATAAATTCTTATGCTCTTTATATGAAACGTCCTCAAAACGGCATGAAAGTAGGTGGCGTATGATAGAAGCCGTAAGAAATATTGTCGCCAGCCCTACACTTGCTTCCATTGCACAAAATACCTCCGCATCGGTTGCAATTGAAACTACTTTAAAATCAATAGGCAGACCCGGTTTTATTCTTATTGATAAAGATATTGACGGTGATACAAAACAGTATGCCGCCGCAAAAGAATTTTTATATCAGGCAACCTGTCTTTTGATATATATGGCGGCAATTGTACCGATTTTCAAAAAAGGCGGTTTTAAATTAGCCAAAAAATATATCTACAAAAATACAAAAGGTTTTGAACATTTTAATAATGTACGTGAATTTACCCGATATCATAAAATAGCCGAAAACCCTTCTTTAACGAGCCGCTGCAACATCCTTGGTACCGAAGTAGGTTACAGAACAAGTATTAAGCCTGTTTCTGAGATGTTCAGTCCTTTTTTGCGTGATCAGTTGATGTCCGAAAATCCCGAAAAATATGTTGAAGTAAAAGGGGCTATAGAATTAAGCAATTTAATCGGTTCGGTACTCGGGCTTGCTATTATCGCACCGCAATTAAGCCATTGCGTAATTCACCCCGCATTAAGATTTTTAGGGTTGGAAAAGAAAAACAAAACCCCCGAACAGAATTCGCTGCCCGTCAATAAAGAAGTCAAACCCGAAAAAGATGTAAAAAATAATAATTCCGAAAAAAAAGTTGATATAACAGCTTAAATAACACAGGATATTGCATAGAAGCAAGAGATTTTTACTTTAAAAATCTCTTGCTTTGATATAAATACAATAAACAGATGTATACTTTTTTACAAAAATCATTATCATGTAATGTATGAAAAAATGTTTTTTATTATTTTTGATTATTTTTGTTTTCGGTGCCGATACTTTGCCGGCGGTTTGTGATGACCTCTGGGACAATTACGGCGACCAGAATGTATACGGACAAAAAGCCGTAAGTGACAGCGATTTTGAGAAAGCCTTAGAAAGTAAGAAAAAAAAGAAAAAACATGATAAAAACATTCCCAAAGGTGAAAACTTTAATCAAAGCAATGAAACCCAATTTTTAAATGATACTGTGGAGCAATTCCCTATACTTCTTGTTCCCATGGATTTGTTTTACGGCGAAAATTTTATTCCTGTCGGGCATTATCAGGTTAAGGGCGAAAAAAAGAACGGAATACCGTATCTGAAACTTATTCAGGCACATAGGATTATTGCGGAAATTCCCGCGGCGGAAACACAGGACGACTTTGACGAACCTGAAATTTCTTTTGTCAGAATAATTGAACACAACAATAAACAGGTTAAAATTATATTCGGAAGCATTGATTTTAACGCTTTTTCGGTGGTTAATATCAAGGAATAAATAATTAAAATATTTTATGATAAAATTTATTTGGAATAAGGAAACGGAAAATTGAAACGAGCAATAATTATAGTAATTGATTCAATGGGAATAGGAGCAATGGATGATTGCAGAGATTTCGGCGATATCCCCGAATGCAACACGCTCAAAAATGTATGCAAATTTAACGGCGGACTAAGAGTTCCGAATATGCAGAAAATGGGATTAGGCAATATTCAAGACTTTGAGGGAATTGCCCGTGTCGAAAACCCCGTTGCAAAATACGGCACGATGATAGAAAAATCCAAAGGCAAAGACACAACAACAGGTCACTGGGAAATGGCGGGTCTTATTTCCGAAAAACCTTTTTCCACTTATCCGAACGGATTTCCCAAAGAACTTATTGAAAAATTTATACAAGAAACGGACTGCAAAGGAGTTTTGGCAAACCGTCCCGCAAGCGGTACTGCGATTATTGCGGAATTAAATAAAGAACATCACGGAACAAAATTCCCCATTGTTTATACAAGTGCCGACAGTGTCTTTCAGATAGCGGTTGACACGGATTTAATCCCGCTTGAAACGCTCTATGAGTGGTGCGAAAAGGCAAGAAAAATTCTTGATGAAGGCGGTTACAATGTTTCAAGGGTTATTGCAAGACCTTACAAGGTTATTGACGGCACTCCGACAAGAATTTCAAAAGACAGACGGGATTATTCAATGGTTCCCTCGCACACGATTTTAAACGATATTAAAGATAAAGGCGGAAAAGTTATCGGTATCGGAAAAATTGAAGATATTTTTTCAAAGTCAGGTATCACGCACGCCGTTCATACGGGTTCTAATAAAGAAGGGCTTGAACTGACTCTGAAAGCCGTTAAAAATGAATTGGATTTGGAAAAAATTTCTTATGAAAAAGGCAAAACATACGGCGATTTTTCACTAATTTTTACAAATCTTGTCGACACGGATATGCTTTACGGGCATAGAAACGACGCTAAAGGCTACGGTAAGGCGATAGAAGAAGTTGACACTTATATTGAAGATATAGTTCAAGCTATGTACAATGAAGATTTGTTGATAATAACCGCCGACCACGGCTGCGACCCGACTGTTGCTGGCACTGACCATACAAGAGAAAAAGTTCCCGTACTTGTATATTCAAAAAATATAAAGCCTGAAAATCTCGGTGTCATTGAAGGTTTTGACTATGTTGCAAATCAGGTTAAAAAACATCTTTTAACCTGACGATATAAGAATATATTCAAATATTTTTGGCTTTGATTTTATGCCATTCAGGGCAGAGTATATCCGTTTTGTTAAATAACCAGGGGTCGGGTGCTACAATTATTTTGTTCGGATTTTCATTCAACCATGCAGCCCACCATGAAAATGTAGAATTAGGAATTATTGCGTGCTTGCATAATTTCATTAATTCCAAATCCAATACTATTTTATTCGGATTATTTTCCCCGATATCAACAAAAATCAATTCAGTATCCGGTTCAATAACAAAATTTTCTTTTATATATTGAATGTCATCGCTGAATACAAAAAATTTTGGATTATCTACTTTAGATTTTATATACTTTACGGCTTCTTGTTGATATGAAAAATCCAACATCCATCCCAGTCGTCTGTAATCTTCACATACCCTGAAATTTAACAATACCGAGTTTGAATTTTCTATTTGTTCTTTCATCACAAGATATTCGCTGTCAAAAGGAATTTTTGTTTTAAAATCCGATAAAAGTTCATCTCTTATATCTTTGAAATATTTTTCGGTTTGAAAAAAGCCGAAATAGTATAACGCATCCTGTTTGAAAACATTTTCATCATAGAAAAATGATTCTTTTTCAAAGTATTTATTTTTGTCGGGAAGCATTTTATTGTAATCCACTTGACCTGTATCAATGTTAATATCGTAATATTTATCCAACAAGTACTTATCATATTCAACTTTTGAAGAAGTATCATAAACAATTTTTTTATTTTTTACTTTAGCAAGTTTTTTTGCAAATGCATGAATAAACATTTGATTACCAAGTCTGCAATGCATTCTCACATAAAGGGTTTTGTCTTTTGTGTTTTCTTTTATTAAAAGTTTTATATTTTCACGAAAATCAGAAATTATATCATTAATTATTTTTGGTGTGATAAATTTTAATGACAATGATAGTCCAAAAAATTTTATTTTCAAACGGAGCCAACTTTTGAGTTGTACAAAAATCAGTTGGGCTTCAATATTAATAAGTTTTGACACTTTACCTCCGATTTAATTCCGTTTAAAAAATAATTTGTCGTTATAGTTAAATACTAGTCGAAATAGTTAAAAATGTCAATATTATTTTTTCATACCTTATATAATAAATTGTATGGATACTAAAGAACAGTTAAAGCATTTACTTCTTACTAAGAATATGACTATGACGGAATTGTGCCGTAAAATGTCACAGAGATTGAATAAGGATTATACAATTCATAACATATCCGGTAAACTAAAAAGAAATACAATAAAATATAACGAAATAATAATGTTGTATGATATTTTGGGTTATGAACTTGTAGTAAGAGAAAAACAAAACAGACAATATTTCAGATAAAATCTTACATGTTGAAATTTTTATAAAGTTGTATTAATATATCTGTGTGATTAATTTCACAAACGTATTTAATATATAAGGAGAATGTAAAATGACAGTAAGAGTAAATGATTCTTGTATCGGATGCGGAGCTTGCGAATCTATTTGTGATGCGGTATTTTCAGTAGACGGTGTTGCACAGGTTAATGATTCTGCCGTAGGTGACAATATGGACTGCGTTAAAGAAGCGGCAGATGCTTGTCCGGTTTCGGCAATAGAAGTTGAATAAGAATTATAATAATTCAATTTTATAAGAAAAGTTTCAAATTTTTTGGAACTTTTCTTTTTTTTTAAACTTTTATATATCTTCGGGAATATAAATATTTGTCCGTGATAAAAGTTCTCTTGTGTGTTCGTAACAGCATGATTTCCTGCAAATTACCTGATATTCACGTACAATATTTAATATGTCATCTACAGACATTTTAATAATTCTTCTTTCGCCTTCTATTATTCGTGCCATATAAAATCCTTTCGGTAACAAAATTTATATCGGCACAGTCAAATTAAAACTTTTGAGAAATCATTTGTTATGATTAGAAATTGTCTGTATAATTTGAATTATTTTTTGAATAAAAAAATACCGGAAGTTAATCCGGCATTTTTCATTTAATTTTTTTTAAAATTAACCTTTGATTTGGTTCATAACTTCATCGGCAAAGTTTTCCTGACGTTTTTCCAAGCCTTCGCCAAGAACGTATCTTGTGAATTTTTCAATGGTTAACTTGCCTTCAATAAGCTGTCCTACCGTAATATCGGGGTTTTTAATGAAAGGCTGTTCCAAAAGTACTCTGCTTGCCATCAATTTATTAACTCTGCCTTCAACAATTTTAGCTCTGATTTGTTCGGGCTTTTTGAGCAAATCTTCTTTACCCATTTCAATTTCGGTTTCGTGGTCAATAACAGACTGCGGAATTTCATTTCTGGAAATAAATTCCGGTGCCGAAGATGCAATATGCAGACAAATGTCATTCATTAATTCATCATCTTTTTTATCCGTTTTAATAAGAACACCGATTTTACCGTTGTGAACGTATGATGCGGTATTACCTTCGTATCTTACAAATCTTCTGAAAGTTATTTTTTCACCGATGGAAGCGATTTTTTCTTTTATAAGTTCCGAAACAATTTTTCCGCATTTCGGGCAAGTTGAAGCTAATAAACTATCAACATCTGACGGGTTTGTAGTTGTAACCATTTCAGCCAGACAAGAAGTAAGTTCTTTAAATTCCTCATTTTTTGCAACGAAATCTGTTTCACAGTTAATTTCAACCATAGCACCGCTGTTCGGTTGAATGGAAGCTGCGATAAGTCCTTCGGCAGCTATTCTGCCCATTTTTTTATCGGCTGATGCCATACCTTTTTGGCGAAGTACTTCTATTGCTTTTTCCATGTTACCGTCTGTTTCGACAAGTGCTTTTTTGGCATCCATCATACCTGCACCGGTTTTGTCACGAAGTTCTTTAACCATTTGTGCTGTTATATTCATTATTTTTCTCCTTACTGTTTAATAAAATGCGGGAAGTGAGCTTATTTATTGCATTAATCAAATATTGTCACTTCTCACATTTTAATCACTATTTTTCAACTGTTTGTGCCGTTTCAGCATCCGCTTCCGCCTGAGTTTCACTGACTGCTTCTTCCGCAGCAGCTTCAACACCTGCATCTTCGGGTTTAATATCTTCTATTTTTTTTGTTGTATCTGCTTTATTTTCTCTGAGTTGTTTACCTTCCAAAACGGCATCTGCCAATTTTGAAGCAATAAGCTTTATAGAACGAATAGCATCGTCATTACCCGGAACTATATAGTTAATTCCGTCAGGGTCAGCGTTGGTATCTGCAAGACAGATAACGGGTATATTAAGTTTGTTGGCTTCCTGAATGGCAATGAGTTCTTTCTTTTGGTCAACTATAAAGATTAAATCGGGTAATCCTCTCATATCTTTAATACCGCCTAAAGTTTTGCTCAACTTGGTTAATTCACGATTAAGCTGTGCAATTTCTTTTTTGGGAAGTTTTTCAATATGACCTGAGGTTATAAAATCTTCCAATTCTCTGAGTTTATTAACTCGCCCTCTGATAGTTTCAAAGTTGGTTAACATTCCGCCTAACCATCTTCTGTTTATGTAATAAGCCCCGCTTCTTTTTGCTTCTTCGGCTATTACTTCGGCTGCTTGTTTTTTAGTTCCTACAAACAAAATATTTTTGTTCTTGGCAGCATATTCTCTTACGATTTCGTAAGCTTTGTCCAATAAATCGGTTGTTTTTCGTAAATCAATTACGTAAATACCGTTTCTTGCACCGTAAATATACGGTTTCATTTTGGGGTTCCATCTTTGTGTTTGGTGTCCGAAATGTACACCTGCTTCTAAAAGTTCAATCATAGATGCTACAGGCATCGCTTTTCTCCTTTTTTTTTAACTTATTGTACTACGGGCTAAACGGCTCCATTTTTATTGAATAAAAACTAGGGCTATGCCTATCGAGCCGGTGTAACCATTATTATATTAATACAAACATAAGTTTATGCAAATTTTTATTTAGTTATGTAACGCAAAACTTTTTCAGCCCAGTATTTTATGCTTGTACTTCTGTATGATTTTAACTGTTCATATCTGGGGTATATAAAATTATATTCGCTCAAATATTGTTGGGAGTACTTAATAAACGGATTATTTTTGTATTTTTCAATAAAATAATTTTTATTTTTGTTGTAATATTTTTCACATTCAGGTAATTTTTTGCCTGTAGAGGATGTTTTATGGTATATAAAACTTGTATTGCATATATAGTTTTTATAACCTGAATTAATTACCCTTACACAAAAATCGTCATCTTCAAAATATGCGGGAGTGAAATTTTCATCAAACATTCCGACTTCTTTGATTAAATCCCGTTTAATCATCGCACAAGAGAATTCACATTTGAATGTTTCAGTATAATTTTCTTCTTTTTGGACTTTATTGATTGCTTTGGCAAAATCTTTTTCTTTTACAAATGCCGATTGAATTGCGTAAGCGGAAACTATTCCCGTTTGTTTATCATTAAGCTTTTCCAAAAGTGGAGTGTACCATTCGGGAGATAAAAGTATATCGTTATTCAGAAATGCGATGAAATCAGTTTTGGCAATTTCAATTCCCTGATTATTACCTTTTGAATAACCTTGATTTGAGTCATTATATATAACTTTCAAATTGTTCTTTTCTTTTTCAAGTTCTTGCAAATATTCTTTTGTTCCGTCGGTTGAATTGTTATCGACGATTATCAGTTCAAAGATTTCTTCGGGAGTATTTGCATACAATGATTTTATATATGGCAAAGTCGTATTTTCAAAATTGTTGTAAGTAAGTGTTATAATGCTGAATTTTTTATTCATTATCAAGTCCCTTATTAATCTCTGATATAATTATATCACAACATTTTTGCCAGCTGAATAATTTTGCCCTTTCTAAACCTTTTTTAATACATTCGTTTTTAAATTTATTATCGGAGTATAACCTTCGGATAGCTTCAACCATTTCTTCATTGTTTGTCGGGTTAATCCGTATTCCCGCATCGCCGATAACTTCAGGAAGTGAAGTTACGTCAGAGGTTATTACCGGACATCCGCACTGCATTGCTTCAAGAATCGGAATTCCGAACCCTTCGTATAATGACGGAAACAGAAACATCTCGGCACCGCTGTATAATGCCGACATATCTTCATCTTCTATGTATCCGGGGAAAAGTATTTTTTCTTTGTACAAATTAAAGTCGGGAACTTCATTTTTTATAAAATCGATTATTTTATCTTTTTTACCGCCGCCTAAAACGTAGTATATATCGTCCTTTTCATATTTCTTTATAAAGGTTATAAAGTTTTTTACCGAAAATATTAAATTTTTTCTTGGTTCAAACGAACAAACACTGAACGTATATTTTTTATCCCCGGGAATGCCGTATTTCTTTTTAACGCCCGTAATTTGCTCAATATCCGTAATCCTTGTGTAAGGATGACCTGTTGATAGCGGAATAACTTTTATCTTATTTCCTTTTAAAACAGGGAAATATTTCATAAAATCTTTTTTTGTATATTCTGAATCGGCAAAATATAAATCGTTTCCGTTGATTGTGGAAATCAAGTCGGTAAACCATGATTTTTTAAGCGGTTTTTTTTCATATACAAGAGGAATTACGTCATGCAAAACTACATATTTTTTAATTCTGTCTATGTTTTTTATAAAATCAGGTGCGGCATCTCTTGCAGAAAAATAAGCGTCAAAGTCTGTTTCATATTTCTTCTTTTCAAATCGGGAAATAAAATAAAGTATTTTTAAAAAGATTTTATTAACAGCTTTAATAAAAATATTACGATGATTTTGCTTAATAAAATATCTGCGTCTTTCGGTATTTGTTATTAATTTTTCAATTTTCGATAAAGAAAGCAGTTTGCAATTTTTAAATTCCGAATGATTTTTTATAACGTCTTCAAGCCCGAATCTTCTTTCAATATCGCAATATAGGGTAATTTCAATATCTTTGTATTTTAAAAGTTCCAAAAGAATATTTAACGCGACGAAAAAAATTCCGTTCCTGTATTGTGTATTGCCGTCTAACCTATATATGAGAGAAGCATCATATAAAAGTTTAATTTTTCTTTTTGTAACGGTTTTCATCAATCAATTTATTCCTTATTTGCGGATAATATTTTAATATTTTTTCAACTTGACTGTAACCTTCGTTTTTATTAGTTTTCCAAAGTGTAGTTTCATTGTTAAGATTAAGTTCGCGTTCTCTGTTTATGTATGTAAGTCTGTTAATATTTTTATTAATAATGTTAATTTTTGTATCATTTAAAACAGCCATCGCCCAAAACCATGCATCATCGTGTTTCGGTGCCATTTTCGTATATTTATCGCTGTCAAATACATCTTTATAAAGACAATGAGGAGGATACAGAACACCGCCTACACCTGTCATAAAATGACTGTATGAAGCCCCGCGAGAATTCATTTTTTTAGGATTAATCCATCTTTTGTCGGATAGAACTTCATTTTCGCAGGTGGTAATTCCGTTTGCTCTGTGGCAATGTATCATATCGGGTTGTTTTTTGTATGCGTTATATAATTTTTCAAGCCAATTTTTTTCATAGTATATATCGTCATCGGCGGTGATAATTATGTCATCGGGAAATTCCCGAAGTGCATATATAAGTTTTGTATATGAACCAATATCTTTGCAAAATCTTATTGTTAAGCCCATTCGGGTAAATTTTATTAAATCTTCGGTTAAATCTTTTTCTTTGTTCGGAAATTCGTCTTGTCCCAGCCAGAGAATTATTTTGTCAGGTTTTAAAGACTGTTTCAAAAGTGAATATATGCAGAAATGCAAATCATAAATCCTTTGCGGAAAAGAAGTCAATGATACAATTAATTCAGGTTTCCTTTTGCTGCTGCTGATACCGTTAATTTTGCTTCTGTTGATTTCATTTTGCACATGCTGTTTATTTATGGATTTTATTTTATATTTCTTTTTATATTTGATTTTGATACCGCAAATGTGTAATATACGCACATCAGCTTTTTTTTCTTTTTTGAAGATGGTTAACACTTTTTCTGCATCCTGCCAATAAATTACTTATATTATAATATTTGAAACATATTAATATTGCAAGTCCGTATATTTTAAAAAAAAATTCCGGATGTAAATTATTATTGTCCGGAATTTTAAAAATGTGTGAATATAATTTTAAACCAGTCCTTCTTTTAACGCTTTAACGGCAGCCTGTGTTCTGTCATCTACCACAAGTTTTTGAATTATATTACAGACATGGGCTTTTGCGGTATGCTCTGAAATTGTTAATTCTTGTGCAATTTCATTGTTTGATTTGCCGTCGACAACGAGTTTTAATACTTCGTATTCACGTTGTGTAAGATTAGCATGCTGCTCCTTAAACATTGCACGCGACATTTGTCTTGGCGGAATGACACCGCAATTTTTTTCTCTGAGTATTGGAACAACTTGCGGATCAAGCCACATTGCCCCTTCTTTTACTGTTTTTATTATCATTTTAAGGTTTTCGGTATTAATATCTTTCATAACATAAGCACATGCACCCGCATGAAGTGCTTCTATAACTTCCTGTTCGCTTAAATGCGATGTAAGTATAATAACTTTTGCTCTGTTATCAATTTCAAGTATTTTTTTTGTTGCTTCTATTCCGCTTATATCAGGCAGTCCGATATCCATAAGAACTACGTCGGGACGAACCGGTCTGAATTTTTCAACAGCTTCTTTGCCGCTTTGTGCTTCCGAAATTACCGCAAGTTCATTTTGACCTTCAAAAAGAGATTTTAAACCGACCCTTATAAGCTTTTGGTCTTCAACCAGTAATATATTTATTGTCATGATATTTTCTCCCTGTCATACTTATAAAATTAATTTGTGTATCATTAATCCCTTTTTTGCGGAGAAATATAGACAATATTTAATCATGTTAATTCAGAAATATTATTTGGATTAAAAGGTGAATTGTTTTTATTGCGTAAAATTGATTTGTGTGCAAATTTTAATAAAAACTTAATTTTTGTTGTGGTAAAAAAAAATATTTTGGATTATTATGTTATAGAAAATTATAGGTATAACATAAAATGAAATATTCAAAATATTCGGCAATTATAATAGGCAGCGGCATTGCAGGTTTATATGCAGCATTAAAAATTGAACAGCAGGTTGATTTGCCTGACGGTATTCTCGTTATTACAAAATCCAAACTCGGTGAAAGCAATTCAAGATATGCTCAGGGCGGTATGGCAGCCGTTATTCATGAAAACAAAGATGATTCCACTGCTTCTCATATTTTTGATACTGTAAAAGCAGGTGCGGGGCTTAGTGAATTTAATGTTGTTAAATATATCTCAGAGCATTCCGATGCTGTTGTAAAAGATTTACTCAAGCTGGGTGTCGAATTTGACAGAGATGAAGATAATAAATTATGTTTTACGAAAGAAGCAGCTCATAATGTTAGAAGAATTCTTCATTGCGGCGGCGATGCAACAGGTAAAATGATTGAAAAAGTTCTCGCTGATAATGTGTCAAAAAATCAAAATATTGATATTTATGAACGGACAGCTGCAGTTGATTTACTAGTAAACTCTAAATCAGAATGTCAGGGGGTTGTTGTTTTTAATGCTGATACTCAAGATTACGAAACCGTATATTCTTCTTGCGTAATCATAGCTTCCGGCGGTATCGGGCAAATATATAAATATACAACAAATCCTTCGGGTGCTACGGGTGACGGTATTGCACTTGCGTATAATGCGGGTGCCGTTTTGCAAGATATGGAGTTTGTCCAGTTTCATCCTACGGCACTGGCTATTGACGGGGATGAAAACAGATTTTTAATCAGTGAAGCGGTAAGAGGCGAAGGGGCTAAGCTTGTTGATGCCGACGGTATTGAATTTATGTATAAATATGATGAGGACAAAGAACTTGCCCCAAGGGACATAGTTACACGTGCAAACTATAACGAAATGGTTTCAAATAATACCGAAAATGTTTACCTCAATGCAACATGTATTGATGAAAAAAAACTTGTAAAGCGTTTCCCGAATATTTATAAAAAATGTATGGAAAACGGCATTGACATTGCACATGAGTTTATTCCCGTTGCTCCTGCGGCACATTATTTTATGGGCGGTATAAAAACTAATTTGCAGGGCGAAACCTCAATAAAAGGGCTTTTTGCATTAGGTGAAGCTTCTTCGACAGGTTTGCACGGGGCAAATCGGCTGGCAAGCAATTCGCTTTTGGAATGTGTTGTTTGTGCTTTTTCAGCTGCGGAACATCTTAAAACACGCAAATTAAAAACCCCCAAACAAATTGATTTTGCCGTTAAATCAGTTATTGATAAGTATAATAATGACGATTTTATGACTGACGAAATCGATGTGAAGTCTTTAAAATTAAGACTGAAAGATATTATGTGGAACAGAGCGGGCATACTTAGGGACGAAAAATCTCTTATGACAGCATTGGAAGAAATTGACCGTTTGAAAAAGGAATTTCCGCGTAGTTCAAAGTGCATAAATATTGAAGAATACGAATTAAGAAATATGCTTTTGGTATCTTCATTAATCGTCAGTTCGGCATTGGCACGTAAAGAATCTATCGGAGCTCATTACCGCGTTGATGCTCAAAAAAGTTCCAAAGATGCCGCACACAGTTTTATAACCAAAAATGAAGGAGTACTTAACTTTGTTAAATAAATTTTACGTTCGGGAGCATGTTAAATCAGCTTTGCGGGAGGACATCGGTTTTTGCGATATTACAACGGAATATCTTGCTGGCGAAAACGATGTTATAAGCGGTCGGCTTAATTCGCGAAGCGACGGTGTTTTGTGCGGTGCGGATGTGTTTAAAACGGTTTTTGAAATTCTTTCCGATGATGTTAATATAAAATTTCATTTTAAAGACGGAGATTTAATTAAAAAAGGAACAACCGTTGCCGATTTTAACGGTTCCGCAAAATATATTTTAATGGGAGAACGCGTTGCACTTAATTACATACAAAGAATGTCAGGTATTGCTACCGAAACAAAAAAATATCAGGACGCAATAAAGCCCTATCCCGCAAAAATAGTCGATACAAGAAAAACCACCCCCAATTTCAGGGCTTTTGAAAAGTATGCCGTGAAAGTAGGAGGCGGTGCTTTGCACAGATTTAATCTTTCCGATTGTGCAATGGTTAAAGATAATCATATCAGGCTTGCCGGCTCCATAACCAATGCGGTAAATCTTCTGCGTAAAAATTTATCCCATGCCCATAAAATCGAAGTGGAATGTGATACGCTAAAACAGGTTGAAGAAGCCGTGAATGTTAAGGCAGATATAATCATGCTTGATAACATGTCCGTCGAAGATATGGAAACTGCCGTAAAATTAATTAATCATCAGGCTATAGTTGAAGCAAGCGGTAATGTTACACTTGAAACAGTTAACAGAATTGCATCTGCGGGTGTTGATATTATATCCTCCAGTGCTATTGTTGCAAAAGCACCTACTCTGGATTTGGCTTTTGACATGTAGTTTTTATATATACAAAATATATATAAAGTGTTTTGTTAACACTAATTGTAAAGTTTAATAGTTGTTGAATTTATTGATACTACGAGGTTTTAAAAATTAATAATAAATAATTGTAAAGTTTATTGAAAATAATAACAAAAAAAATTTTCCTTTGTTTTAAAATGAATGTACAGACAATTATTGGTGGAAAGATGAAAATTACTTCTATACAACGCGATATTTCCCTAAAACAGGGATTTCCTGCGGCCTTTCATGAAGGGAAGTTTAAGGAGAATTACGGTGCGTCTGTATATAAGAATAAACGAGGATTAAACGCAAATAATAGCGGTGACTTTACGAGTAAGAGTGAGGTTGCCGCTATTAGTTTTAACGGAGTCGGAAGTAAAATTGCAAAAAGCGGTTGGTTTAACTGGCTGCTTGTTAAAACTCAGGAACATAATGTGCCTATGAATGCATTTATTGCTTTAATTCTTGCGGGTGTTTTAAGACCGATTGCGACAATATCACTTCCCGGTAAGAAAGACAAAGAAGATAAAATGTATGCTTCGGGGCATGCAATAGCTTCAGGTGTTGTAGGTTTTTTGTTTTCAACCATAGTAACCGCTCCGTTAGATGATACTATTAAAAAAATTAAAAATGACCCCGCGAAATATGCGGCAAAAAGTTTGGCAAAACTTAAAAAAGAAGCTCACGAAGGTGCAACCGAGGCTTCCAGAAACATGGCGGCAAGAGCGGTTAATTCGCTGGAAACTTGTTTGAAAAATATTCCTGACTGGATTATAGCCGTTCCGAGAGCAATGTTAACTATTGCATTAATACCGCCCATACTTAAATATGTGTTCGGGCTTGAAAAGAAAAAGAAACCCGAGAATGCCGTACCTGCCGACACTTTGGCAAATGTAAACCTGCCGCAAAGCAACGGTAATAAACTTTCTATTGAAGATTTTGGGAAGGGAGGTACAAAATAATGCAAGTATCTTTATATACCAATTCTCAATATCAAAATAACAAGAATTATATAAATAATATTTTATCTTCCAAGGCTAAATATAAAAATATTAACTTTACATCAAAGCCTTTGAAGCCTATTGAAATAATCGAACAGCAGGTTACACAGGCTGCAAAAGGCTCAAACTTTTTTGAACCTGTGAAAAAATTATACGGAAAAATGACTGACTGGCTGGCAAAAAATGTTATTTCACATGTTATTGAAAATAAATATGTGTTTAAATTTGCTGACAGATTCAAGAATAATGATATGCTTTATAACCACATGCTTGCCGTAGGCTCGTTAATTACAAGCGGACTTTATGTAAAAAGAACACTTGATAATAAAGATTTTGATAAAGACAGACGTCGTACGCTGGCTATTAATCAGGTTTTAACATTTATAATTTCCACTATAGGTGCTTATTCGCTTGATACATCATTAAACAAATGGTGGAATAATATTACCAATAAATATGTTGCTATGCATATCGGCGATAACAATTTTATAGAAGCAATTAACAAAGAAACAAGTAAAATTGCACAAGAAAATAAGAAAATAAAAGAACTCAACAAAAACCTTGACCCCGCAAACAGAACGGCTTTGAAACATATACCGACAACTTCTGAATTTCTGAAAAAATATGTAAAAGAAAACCCGAATATTCAAATAGGTTCCAAGGAATTGTCTTTGTTAAATCAAAAGGTTTCGGGACTTTCGTTATTGAAAAAAATGGTAGTATTCGGAATGGTTTACAGATTTCTTGTTCCGGTTCTGGTAACACCTTTTGCAAACAAATTAGGTGATATGGCTATAGCAAGAAGACAACGTAAAGAAGCTGAAAAATCGGTCGGTAAAGCTTAAATTTGCCCGCAAAAAATCTTACTTATTAAGCATTGATTATGTTTCTTTGTGTTGAATTATTTCTGTTTTTATAGTAATTTTTATGTATGTTCCAAAGCGGGGATTAAAATTAGCGGTGGGAGAAAGTCAATTAGATTTAAACGCAATAGCACAAGAATGCGGGTTGTTAGAAAATACTTCAAGTGAAGATATTATGAATAAAATTTTTGCATTGGAGGAAAAGTATCTTGCACAGGATTTGGTAAAAATATACAATTACTTTCTCACGATTTGCACAGACCCCGAAATTTTAATGAATATAATTCGCCTGACGGACAATTACAGAGACAAATCAACATTAAGTATTTTGCTTGACATTTTGCTTTTAAAAAATACTTCCGATATAGAAAACAGTTTGAAAGAGAAGTATATAAATTTGCGTGTAATGTGTGCAAAAGCCGCTTCAAATTACAAAGATACTTCTGCTGTTAATCCGCTTCTTTACTGTTTAAACAACAAAGACGAGAATTACAAAATAAGACTGGCATGTGCCGATGCTCTGGGAAGAATTGGTGACAGATATGCCGTTGCCCCTCTAATTGAGGTTGTAAAAGATGATGATGAAAAATCGGTTTATTTAAGAGAGAGTGCCGCATTTGCTCTCGGAATGCTCGGGGATATTAGGGCGGTAGAACCTTTAGTGGCTATACTTGAAGCTCAAAAAGGTTTGTGGAGCAAATTTACGTTTTTAAAAGAAAGAATAATCGAGGCACTCGGCAAACTTCGTCTTGACGATAACAAAAGAGTCTTTAATGCATTAAAAAATGCTTTACTCGACGAATCACCACAGGTTAGGATTAATGCTATTGAAGCTATTATGGAAATCGGTAATTCCGATTCCGTTGAAGTGATAAAGAGTTGTCTGAACGATAATGATAATGAAGTCAGGAAAAACGCGTTGATAGCTTTATATAACTTAAAAGGGCGGAAAATTTTGGATGAAATTATCACCTGCGATTACGATGATTTTCTGAAAATTGAAGCTTCAGCATTGATTAACGAATTCGAAGAAGATAATGACGGAGAAAACAATGATTAAATCAATAATATTATTATCGGGCGGACTTGATTCACTGGTCAGTATGGGATTATGCAGAGAGAAATATAACATAACACTCGCACTTACCTTTGATTACGGGCAAAAAGCCGCTTCAAAAGAAGCTGAGGCTGCGGCAAATATATGTAAATACTATAACACGGAGCATAAAATAATAAATCTGGACATGCTAAAATCCGTTACGCATACATCTCTTGTTTCCGAAGAAAAAATTCCGCAAAAAGACGACTTAATCGACGGACAGAGTTCCATGAAATCGGTATGGGTGCCTAATCGCAACGGTTTATTCCTTAATATTGCCGCCTGTTATGCAGACGGTAACGATTATGACTATATTATTATTGGTGCAAATAAAGAAGAAGGAGAAACTTTTAGCGATAACACATCGGAATTTATTGAAAGTGTCAATAACATGTTTGAATTTTCCACACTGAAAAAGCCGCGGGTTATTGCTCCCTTGATAAATTATACAAAAAATGATATAGTCAAACATGCTCTTGAAAAAAAGATACCTCTTGAGCTTACAAGAAGCTGCTATCTCGGTCGGGAAAAGCACTGCGGAGAGTGTGAATCTTGTGTAAGGCTTAAAAAAGCACTTTTATTTAATAACGACAATTACTATGTAAAAAAACTTTTTTAGTATATACTTTAGAATTATGAATACAAAATACATAAATGAAACCATAAAATATGAAGGACATCAGCTTTCACCGCATTGGATTTATAAGAATTTTAATCTGAAAGGTGATGCGATTACGGCGTTTTGTGGCGAGTGCGAAGTCAAACTTGAAAATATGGTTGATATTGAAGATGTAATTAATAATGAACCTATTTACAGTAAATATATGCTGAGTTTTATATCCGAGCAGTTCGGAATTACTTTAACGGAAGGCATTTTAAGACAAAGACTGCTAATATGCACAATAAAAGAACTATTGGAAAAAAGAGGTTTTAAAATAACCAGAAACGGTGATGATTTATTTTATGAAGGCAAAAAACTTACCGTATCCATAGCATCCAAGTCTGTTACCTCCGTACTTATCCATACGGGAATAAATATAGAGTCGGACGGTGCCCCCGTTAAGGCGGCAGGGCTAAAAAGCGATTTACATACAGATGATATAAAAACTTTTGCCTGTGAAGTTATGAAAAACTATTCCGAAGAAATTGAAGATATAAACTTTGCGGCAACCAAAGTCAGAGGAGTCTACTGATGAATGAATTAAATGATTACGAAAACAATTCAGGTCAACATCACATAAGTTATAAAGAATATCAAAGAAAACTAAACAAAAAACCTCATGAAGGTGTTTTAATATTTGTGTCGACATTTTTCGCTTTGCTTTTACTCTTTTTGGGAATAGCAAAACAAATATCGCCCGAAGTTGATGTTCAAATCGGTGATGAAAATTATACAACCGAAAGTGATACGAAAAAAACAGCAGTGGATGACAGATTAAAACTTCTTCAACAGGAAGATAACGGAACTAATCAAGAAGATGACATATTTGAACCTGAATTGGATGAAAAGGTAAAAATTCCCGATAACCTTCATAAGTCGCCAAAACAGGAAGAAGAAGTTATTTCCGTAAGTGAAAAAGAAGCTGCTCCTTCACCTCAAGAGACAGCTGCGAAACCTCCCGTTCAGCCCGAATCCCAAAATGTTACTGCTCCGACAAAAGTTGTTGTTGGGTATTATTCCACCCGTGAACAGGCAGAAGTTGCGAAAGGTATTATTGCCGAGTCAGGTTTGAATATATCACCGTTTGTCAGGACAATAGGGGGTGCATACACAATTCAGGCGGGTTCTTATTCGTCCAGAGAAAAAGCACAAAGCGTTGTAAACGAATTGTTAAAAAATAATTTTCCCGCAAGAATATTGGTTGAACAGTAACTTTTGCCAGTAAAGTGTCAAATTTTATTTTGTTTAAATTATAACTCTTTTCTTGACAAAAGTTAAGAAAAGTATATAATTATGTTTATAAAACGCAAAAATAGGGAATAAGAATAATATATGGTAACGAAAAAGAGCGGGAAAAATATACATGTGATGTATAAAATCACACAAACGGGGGGGGGGTAAACCGCTCACACCAAAGGTTTTGGCGATTTTTTGATTTTTTATTAAGCCCCGAAAAATTGGGTTCTCGTTCTGTCCTCCAGAAAAACCATGTCATCCTGAACTTTATCCATGTCATCCTGAACTTGTTTCAGGATCTTAAACATACATTATATTTGCAAATAGCTATTTTGCATAGGCTATGGTGCGGAATGACACTTTCCCATGTCATGCTGAACCATGTTGTCATCCTGAACTTGTTTCAGGATCTGAGCCTTATCAAGTCTTTAAATAGAAAAGAAACTAAACCAAAGTCAATCTCCACAACTATGGTCAATAACAAGTCTCTGCCTGCATTGGAGCAAATCCAAGATGTTTCAGGATTATGTACCAATACCGAATAAATAAGATCCTGAAACAAGTTCAGGATGACATGGTGAGAGTTCAGCATGACATGGATGTATTTTGAATAACAAATAAAGAGTAATAAACAGTAATAAATAAATAAAAAGAAAGGAACAAAAAATGAAAAAAGAAATTAAAAACGCAACGATTTTGGAAAAGACTGTAAGACCCGACAAGGCTCAGATGCTGAAACAAGTTCAGCATGACATGGAGGTAGTTCAGGATGACATGGGGTGGCTCAGGTGTGGTTTTGGTGCTTTAGCACCCGATAAGGTCTTTTCACCTCTCACTTCTCACCTTTCACCTTCCCACTTTTCACGTAGAGCCGCTTCCCGAATTATTCGGGTTGTCACGGGAGTAACGTCCCGCTCCACCTCACGGGTTGGGTTCGCTATCGCTCACACGGCACCCTACCGAAAATTCGGTTTCACCCTTGCAGAGGTTTTAATCACCCTCGGGATAATCGGCGTTGTGGCAGCAATGACCATGCCGACACTTATTGCAAAAATTCAAAGGAATATCTTAAATAATCAGTTTAAAAAGATGTATTCCGTTTTAACAACAGCTTTTCAAAAAACGAATTTTGAAATGGATTTTTTCAACGGCTGCTATTATATTCAGGGTAAAGGTAGTGCTGCAGATTACTCAGGTTGCCAAGACTTCTTCTATAATCATCTTTCAAAAAATCTGAATGTTGCAAAAATTTGCGATACAAAGGCTTATGAAAACGGTTGTGCACCCGATTACGATTGGAGTAGTTTTCCTTCTGACGGATGTACGGGCGGTTTTACTTCGGATGGTTTAAAGAGTAATGGTGCAATAGTTTTAAATGACGGTAGTATTATATATCTGAGCAGTTATATGTTTCCTATGATAGCATCTGATATTAACGGCAAAAAAGGACCTAATAAACCCGGATTTGATGTTTATTCGTATGAAATATACAGAGTAGGAAGTAATCTCATTTTAAACCCTCCTATTAAGGAAGAACGTTCAATGGTTACACATTGTATGCCTAATGCGGGCGGTGTTCGTTACTATGATGAAATTATGAAATAGCATTTTCAACTACTCAAAACGAAATCCGTCTTGTTTTAGTCTGCTTATAACTTCATAGAGTTGTTCTTCCGAGCAGACATAAGACAGCCGGAAATAACCTTCACCGCCTTCACCGAATGCGTTGCCCGGCACAAGTACTATACCCGAAGTTTTTAAAACATCTTCGCAGAATTCGTACGCCGAATTGTATTTTGGCGGAACAGGCAGCCACAGGTAAAAAGTAGCATGCGGCACACTGTTTTGAGATATATGCCAGCCGAGTTCTTTAAATCCTTCGACAATTATTTTTTGCTTTCTTGAATAAGACTTATTGCCTTCTTCAATAAATTTGTCTCCGTCCTCACTGTTTAAATATTCGGCACACGCTTTTTGTAATGCTTTAAATATACCGTTATCAATACTTGATTTACCTTTGCCAAAACGCTGTATAACCTCTTTATTTCCGCAAACCCAGCCGAGACGCCAGCCGGTAACGGCATAAGGCTTTGAAAAACTGAAAAATTCGACCGCAGTATCTTTTGCACCTTCGATTTCAAATACACTGAACGGCTTTTCTTTTTCGTCAAAGTATAAATCACAGTATGCTGCATCAGATATTAACAAAATCCCTAATTTTTTACAGAAATCAACACAGCTTTTTACGTAATCTTTTGTTGCCGTTGCTCCGACAGGATTATTAGGATAGTTAATAATCATAGCCTTTATATTTTCGGGGTTGTAGCCGTCTTTTATAAGATTATTGTATACGGTGTTTAAATCCGGCATATAATTGTTATCAGGTCTTAAGGGCATAGGATAAGATTTTCCGCCCGAACATTTTACGAATTGAAGGTATGACGCATAACACGGGTCAGGCATAAGAATTATATCTTTTTCAAAATCGTCTTTTTTAGGTGTGATTAAAAATCTGAAAAGATTTGCTATACCTTCTTTTGAGCCGATAAGTGAAAAGATTTCGGTATCAGGGTCAATATCAACGCCAAACCTTTTTTTCATTCTTTTTGAGATTGCCTGCCTGTAATATGGTTCACCCTTCGGAGTTGAATATGTATGTATACCGTCCTCATCAAGAATTTGCTTTAAGCGTTCAATAAGTTCTTTTGGCGGATTATTAGCGGGAGCACCCATTGAAAGTGAAATCGGGGTTCTGTTTTTTGCTTTAAGCTCGGGGGTTAAACGTGTAGTTTCTTCCTTTAGCTTAAACATTATATATGTATCAAGACTCATGACATCATCATTAAATATATTCTTCATAAAAATTCCTTTCAAATTCCGCTACTCTGTCATCATTTTCATCGGACCTTCTAGAGAAGCCTGCACAAACTGTTTTGTATAATCGTTATCTTGCTTCAACATATCGTCAGGTGTACCTTCAAAAACTATTTTGCCGTCATAAAGCATTATTACTCTGTCCGCAGTCCTCGTAATCGTTGACATCTGGTGAGTTACAACTACCGATGCCGCATGAGTTTCTTCTTTCAGCCTGACTATGTAATCCTCAATTAAGGTCGAAGATATCGGATCCAGACCTGATGTTGGTTCGTCATATAAAATAGAATTAGGCTCGGTAACTATTGCCCTTGCAAAACTTACTCTCTTTTGCATGCCGCCTGAAAGTTCAGAGGGAAATTTATCTTCAATTCCTTTCAGACCGACAAGTGCAAGTTTTTCGGTAACAATATTCTTTATTTCGTCTTCACTGTATTTATTTCTTAAATCACGTCTTTCATGAAGTGCAAATGCGATGTTATCCGCCACATTCAAAGAATCAAACAGTGCCGAATATTGAAATACCATTGCTATATCACCTTGAGATGTAATAATTTCCCCGCTGTCAGGCGTTATAAGTCCGCAAATCAATTTTAAAATCGTACTTTTGCCTGAACCTGAAAACCCGACAACTGCAAGCGTTTCACCGTCATTAACTTTGAAAGATACATCATTTATAACTTTTTTTTCATCAAATGCTTTTATTAAATTTTTTACTTCTATACTCATAAACCTGCCTTTATATTAAAAGAAAAATATCATTGCGAATATCATATCAATTATAACTATTGCTACAAAAGACCATACAACCGCCTTTGTAGTAGCTTCACCTACGCCTTTTGCACCGCCCGATGCATAATATCCGCAAGAACAGCTTATTAATGCGATTATACCGCCAAAGCACAGCGATTTTAAAAGACTTACGCTTAAATCTTTCATGTAAATCCCAAGCCATGCGGAATCAAAAAATGCTCTGTATCCCAGATTTGCCGTTAAATCGGATGTTACGGCACCCGCAAGCACTCCGAATGCCGATGCCAATATAACTACAAAAGGCATCATAATCATTCCCGAGAGAACCCGCGGTACAAATAAATATCTTATCGGTTCAACTTTTAATACTTTTATTGCATCTATTTGCTCGGTGACACGCATTGTTGCTATTTCAGATGCCATAGATGAACCTATCATTGATATTATTGCAAAACCTGACATTATAGAACCGAGTTCCCGTACAATAAGAATAGACATTAAAAGTCCCACAAAGTTGCCGCCGCCCTGTTTTACCATTTCGCCCGCTACCTGTGAAGATACAATTACAGAGGTCATGCCGACTATTGATAATGTTATCGGTAACGAACTTACTCCGAAACGGTCGCATTGATATATAAGTTCTTTTAAATTTATTGCCCCCGAAAATATTTGCTTTATTACTTCCAAACCGTTAAGAGTAATTTTTCCGAGAGTATCAAAAAAATCAATTGATTCTTCGTATATTCCGCTAAATATTTTATATGTGGCTGACTGCCTGTAATATTTTTGTAAACCGTTCATTACTTAATTGTATAAAATAATTGCAATTTGTGCAAATGTTAACTGTCTAAATCATATATAACACATCTTAATATTGCTGCCATTGTCCAAAAAACGAATTGGATTTGCGGTCTGAAAAATACCGTATCAACCATTCCGTGAACACATACTGCAACAATTGAAATTAATCCCGCAGAAACAAATATAACATCCTTAACTTTATTCGAAGATATTATATATTTGACAGCGTCATGTATAAGTATAAATAAATATCCCAAAAATGCGGCAAGTGCAAAAATACCGCTTTCTACAGCCGTTTCAAGAAATATATTGTATGCACTTAAAGCATCAAAACCCGTTTTCATATATAAACCGTATATTTCACGAAAATTTTTATTTCCTATTCCGATACCCAGCAACCAGTTGTCTTTGAACATTTCAACAGACGAGTGATAAACATTAAATCTGAAAGAGTTCGAGGAATCCCGACGCATTGCAAAAATTGACAGAACTCTAGCTCTGAGTGAAGAAACAAATAACAATGCGGTAGTGATTGCAAGTATAACAAATCCGATTAACGAACAATATATTTTTTTGTAATTTTCCCACAGATATTTTGCCGAAACTAAAAATATACCCGCAAGAATTGTTATCATGCCCATATAAGCACCCCTGCAGCCCGTTAAAACCAGACCGACAAGGCTTAACATACCGCCCGTTAACCATAATGCGGATTTTTTGTAATGTTTTTGAACAATATTGTAAGCAGACATTGCAAATAAAGCCGGAACGGCAGCCGTAAAATATCCGCCCATAAGATTGGGATTATAAGGCTTTAAAGTTCCGTATACACGAGTCATTATTTGTTCGGGATTTAATGATGAAATATCCTGCCATGTTGATATTTCTTCAACATGAGAAAAATTCTGCATTATTGCCGTTAAACTTTCAAATCCCGCACACAAACCTATAACCGATATTATGCAGGGAATATGATGTTTGTTATTTTTTAAATATGAAACTAATGAGCCGTAAAAACCCATATAAGTTAAAGTCTTTACAAAGCCTTTCAAACTTAATGAAAACAGACTAGAACCGCCCAAACTTATTATTACAAACATAAAATAAGCCAAAAGCCACAGTTCTGGTTTTGTTATATCAAGCTTTTGCCCGGGTACGAAAATCAGTTTTATCAGCGTTAAAAATATTGTAATTAATGCAATAAATCCGATTATATCTGATGACATAAACAAAGATGATATATAAACACAAAGTATTGATACAAAAACAAGTTTATCTATATTTTGTATAAATAGACTGTTTCTGTAAATAAAGTTAAATTTGATTTGTGTAAAATTAAAAACTCTGTTAAACATTGTCCGCTTTATTTAATGATTTATTCAACTCATCATCGTCGGTAATCTGCATTACTCTCAGGTCCGAAACCGTTCCCGTAAATTTGTAATCCCTGCCTTCAAGCGTAATAGGCAGCCCAACTTTAATTTTATTACCGCCAACAACCGCACCGTCCTTGGTAATTTTAGCGGTGTCCGTCAAAGTTACCGTCACATCATACATATTTGCTTGAGAAACGTCATCAACTATCATTACTTTATTTGCTTTTAGTACGGGTAAAACTACTTTTTTCCGTTCGATTTTTACATCAACAATATCCAAATCGCTGTATGGAACATTTCTTATGCTTATAAAAGTTTTTTCGTTGGGTTTTATCGGTAAATCGCTGCCTGTATAAGTTATACCGCGAATAAATATCTGAAAAGATATTTTTGAAGTCGCTTCAATTTGTTCCGAAGCCGTCTGTCTGAAATCTTTAGCTGTTAAAAATCCCACAATAAGTGCAATAATTACCCCTGATACAATTATTAAATCAACAGGTCTTATTTTTTTTAAAATTTCTTTAAATTTTTCCATATATCTCTCCTTGTTAGAATTTTTTTACAATTCTTTAACCGCATTGAGCAATTCATCAATTGTTGTAACCGCACAACCGAATTGTTTAACGACTAAACTTGCGGCAATGTTTCCGATAATTGCGGCATAAGCTGCGTCAGCACCTGCTGCAAGTGCCAAAGTGTATACAGCCGTAACGGTATCACCCGCACCCGTTACGTCAAATACTTCCGATTTATTGAAAACGGGGATTTTTGTGTAATTTTTATTCGGTCTTGTTACAAACATTCCGTCAGCCCCGCAGGTAATTAGTATTGATTTAGCATTTGTTTGTTCAAGCAGTTTATCGCCTGCCAGTTTTAAATCATCTTCGTTGTTAATTGCAAAACCGACAGATTTTTGCGTATCAGGAAGATTTGGGGTCATAGACGTGATGTTTTTATAAAATTCAAGATTTTTCTGTGCATCCGCGACTACAATTTTATTATATTTATTTGCCAATTCTATAGTTTTTTGGATAATAGCAGGTGTTAAAGCACCTATATGATAATCGGAAAGAATTACGGCATCGTGAAGCGGCAAAGCTTTCTCAATGTTTTTTAAAACTTTTTCTTCGGTACTTTCTGACAAAAAACCGTCGGTTTGTCTGTCTATTCTGACAATTTGCTGGGTAATTGATGTAGTTATTGAGCCTGAAATACGTGTCTTGGTGGTAGTTTTCCGGGAGGAGTCCGTAACAATGTACTCACAGTTAACGTTTGCATTTTTAAAAGTCTCTTTAAGCTGTCCTGCCTGAAAATCATCACCGCATACCCCGATAACGGAAACTTTACCGCCGTTGAGTGAAGCTGCGTTATGAGCGGCGTTTGAAGCTGCACCGAGGATAAGTTTTGTATTGCTGTGACGTAAAATCAGAACGGGGGCTTCTCTTGAAATGCGTTCGGCATTACCGTAAACCATTTCATCCAACGCTAAATCACCAATAACCAATACTTTCGGCTCTGTAAGTTTTTTTATATAATTAACAAGCTGTTCTCTGTTTATATACATAAAAACTTCCTCGTAAGGATATGCTATCACAAATATAAAAAAAATAAAAATTAAATAAACTGTTAAGTAATAAGCATAAAAATTTATCTTGACAAAAGTTAAAGAAAATGTTAGAATTCGTGTGTAAATGGGAATAATAGAAATAGGGGGTCATGAAATGGCAGATGTAGAGATTAAAAACGGACAAGCGGGGGGGGGGTAAACCGCTCATACCAAAGGTTTTGGCGATTTTTTAATTTTTTATTAAGCCCCGAAAGTTTGGATTTTCGTTCTGTCATCCTGAACCCACTCCATGTCATCCTGAACTTGCGGATTTGCGGACGGACGGAGTGTAAACGAGTCCGGATAGCGAACAGATTGAGCATACTGTGGCAAAGCCACAAATGCGAAACTCTGCGAGCGTGGAGCAAATCCAAGATGTTTCAGGATCTTTGTATTATGACTCTGAACCTTAGTTCTGTCATGTCAGCACACTGTCCTGTTATGCATAACCCTCCCCATGTCATGCTGAACTTGTTTCAGCATCTGAGCCTTATCAAGTTTTTAAATAGAAAAGAAACTAAACCAAAGTCAATGTCCACAACTATGGTAAATAACAGTTCCTGCACGCATTGGAACAAATCCAAGACGTTTCAGGATCTTATTTTTCGATACTTGTACATACAAGACCCTGAAACGAGTTCAGGGTGACATGTGCGTTCAGGATGACATGGTGAGAGTTCAGCATGACATGTGTAGTTATAGTTTTCAATAAAGAGTAATAAATAAAAGAAAGGAACAAAAAATGAAAAAAGAAATTAAAAACGCAACGATTTTAGAAAAAACCGTGAGACGTGAAAATGGTAAGATCCTGAAACGAGTTCAGGATGACATGGGGTGGTTTAGGTGTGGTCTTTCTGGTGCTTTAGCACCCGAAAAGAACTTTTCACTTCTCACATTTCACTTTTCACCTTCTCACTTTTCACGAAAATTCGGTTTCACCTTGGCAGAAGGTGCTACGCACGTAGTCCGGCAACACAACAAACGTAAATTCGCGTTCACATTGGCAGAGGTCTTAATCACCCTCGGGATTATTGGCGTTGTGGCGGCAATGACTTTGCCGTCATTAATTCAAAAATATCAGGAACAAGTTACCGTTAACAAAGTCAAAAAGTTTTATTCTTTAATGTCACAAGCTATTCAATGTGCTTCCGTAGACAACGGCATGCCTGATGAATGGAATTTGCCTCCGCTTTCGGTTAAAAGTTTATATAATTATTTAAAACCGAGTTTAAAAATAGCCAAGGACTGTATTCAAGGCAGTAATGACAATTGTGTCCCAAATTATAATTTTTCTTTCAAATCGCTCAACGGAAATAATTATCCTGTTAGTCACAAAAGTTCGTATTATGGAAAACTGATACTTGCCGACGGTTCACTTTTTTGGTTCAGAACATCAAATGGTGGTGGCTGTAAAGATATTGATGCAGGTTATAATGATGTTTGTGCATTATTCTTGTATGATTCAAATGCAGCCAAAGCACCTAACACATTAGGAAAGGATATATTTTCATTTGTTCTCAGACCTTACGGTTTGTTTCCTCATAATAATGACGATTGTTATAAGGATTCCGGCGGTTGGGGATGTGCGAGATATATATTAGAACATGGCAACATGGATTATCCAAAAACTAAGCAAACAAACTAATGTTATAAGGTCTTTGTTTTTGCCGAATATATATCTCTCATTAACAATTGTTACATAGGGATTGAAATTTATTTCTAAATAAGGTATAATAGAATTAGCACCTTTAGCGTGGTGGAATAACTCAACTTGAGATAACTCATTTTGCGCATCCATCGTATCGCGAGGTGCTATCCTTATTTTGAAGCTGTTGGGGAATGCCCAACATATTGACTAGAACCCGCACAAGGCTGTCGCCTTGTGTGGGTTCGTTCGACATTCTATACAAAATAAACAGACTATCCCATAAGGGATAGTCTGTTTATTCAGAGGGGATGGGATTCTGTAGGAATTGTATGTGAGGCTTTGGAAGCCGAACAATTACAATTCCTCATGCAAAGCTAACCCCTGTTATTCCGACATCGAGAGGAATAACACGGGTTCGAATAACTCCCCTATGTCAAAAAAAAAGCATAATAGTTTATTAAATTCAGAGGGGATGGGATTGTCTTGGATTTGCTTCACGCTCACAGAGTTTCGCATTTACGGCTTCGCCGCAGTATGCTCAATCTGTTCGCTCACCGGACTCGTTACCACTCCGTCCGTCCGCAAATCCGCTCGAACCACAGACAAGGCTGCCGCCTTGTGTGGGTTCGTTCGACATTCTATACAAAATAAACAGACTATCCCTTATGGGATAGTCTGTTTATTCAGAGGGGATGGGATTCGAACCCACGGTGGAATTGCTCCCACACAACCTTTCCAAGATTGCACCTTAAACCACTCGGACACCCCTCTTTGGTTTTTTACATGCTTTTTGCATATTTTAGTCTATCATAAAAAAAAATTATGGTAAAATTAATTTATGATTAAAAAATCTTCCAAATTAACTAAAAAACTTTTCGGTACTGTTGAAATTCCCGCAGACAAATCATTGTCGCACAGAGCCGTTATGCTTGCATCTTTAGCTGACGGCACTTCAATTATAAATAATTTTTCGGCAGGAAAAGACCCGCTTTCTTCTCTTGAAGTTTGCAGGTCACTGGGGGTAAATATTGAATTTATTGATGATAAAACACTAAAAATAAATTCAAACGGTTGTTTTAAACGCTGTGATATACCGCTTGACTGCGGTAATTCGGGAACAACCATGCGGCTTATGACGGGAATTCTTGCAGGACAAAGTTTTAATTCCGTTTTGACGGGTGATGAAAGCCTTTCTAAACGCCCTATGAAACGGATTATTGAGCCTTTAACACTTATGGGTGCCGAAATTAATTCTAATCAAAATAAGGCTCCGCTTTGCATCAAAGGTAAAAAACTTTCGGCAATTAACTATATTTCTCCGATATCTTCCGCTCAGGTAAAGTCATGTATTTTACTTGCAGGCTTGCAGGCAGTAGGAAAAACAGTATTTTCCGAACCATTTTTGTCAAGAAATCATACTGAAATTATGCTGAAATATATGGGGGCGGATATTGATTTTTCTGATAACCATGTATCTGTTTCTCCGTCTGTGCTGCAGCCAAAAACATTAAAAATTTGCGGTGATATATCTTCCGCTGCATATTTTATCGCTGCGGGTTTAATTGTCAGCGGTTCAAAAATTATTCTGAAAAACGTAGGGGTTAACCCTACCAGAACCGGTTTTATCGACGTAATACATAAAATGGGCGGTAATATAGAAATTTTAAATAAAGTGAATGTTTGCGGTGAAGATGTTGCGGATTTAAAAGTTGAAGCTTCCGATTTAAAAAGCTGTACCATAGAAGGTGAAATTATTCCCCGATTAATAGATGAATTGCCGTTAATTGCCGTTTTAGCCACTTGTGCAGACGGACAAACCATAGTTAAAGATGCACAGGACTTAAGAAACAAAGAGTCTGACAGGATTAAAAATATTGTTTACGCTTTAAAAAAACTCGGTGCCGATATTACGGAAACTCCTGACGGTTTTATAGTTAACGGGAAAACTCCTTTGAGGGGCGGTGCAGAAATTGAATCGTTCAATGACCACAGAATTGCAATGAGTATGTTTATTGCGGGACTTGTATGCGACGATGAAATTGCAATAAAAGACTTTGAATGGGTAAATATATCTTTTCCCGAATTCGAATGCTTGTTTGAAAAACTTAAATCCGATTAATCGTTATATTTGCTTATTTCTACAAAATAGTTTTCCAAAGCCAGATAGCCTTTATAGATTTCATTTGAGATGTTTGCATAACGGTTTGCGACGATAAACTTCAATTCTTTGGTTCTTATTTCCAGAATATTATCTGCATCTTTTTTAAGTTTGCTATCGCCTGAAACAGCCCACTGTTGAAGCAGTGAAAGTTCATTATACATCTGGTTAACAGTAGTAAATTCAAGCGTATTAAAATCATATTTGGCAAGTAAAGTTCTTTCGGCATTTGTAATTCTAGGCATTACGGCTTGAAATTGAAATATTTTTTTTATAATTACATAGTTATCCGCGATTTTTCTATGAGAGTAAGGAATTATATTTTTTGCCAAAAGTGCCGCATAAGAACGTGAAGTAAATACTTCATTGTCACGTGAAAATGCACTTTTTGAGGTTAAGTCAAAATTTGATTTTTTTTCAATAATATCTTCCGGCATCTTTATCTCCCTGATAAAAAAATAATATTCCAATATAAAAAAAATGTCATGATAAAGAGTCAAATTTTTTACATGATTTAACATTAATTGTCATGTATAAAATTTGCAATTATTTATCCCGAAATTAGTTAATAAAAGACTTAATCCTGATGCTGATTCATTATTTCAAAGGGTTTCTCAGCAACTTTCATTGTGGCTTCATCTATAATTCCTCTTTTTAATTCGGTAAATGAAGCTTTTTTGGAATTAAACATTTTTTTCAAAAATTCATAAGAAATTTTAGGGTCACATTTGTCACCGCAGGTAAACAAATCGACAGCGGCATATCCGAGTTCGGGCCAGGTGTGAATGGCCAGATGACTTTCCGATATAATTACAACTCCGGAAACTCCGTAAGGGTTGAACATGTGAAAACATTTTTGGACAATAGTTGCACCGCATTCAAGGGCAGCATCCACCATATACTTTTCTACTTTATCTAAGCTGTTTAGCGTATTCGGGTCGCATTCAAAAAATTCCGCTAACACGTGTTGTCCCAGGTGAATTTCTTTTTTGCCTGCTTGAAATGCTTTATATGGTGAAGTTATTGCCAATTCATGTGCCTCCATTCTATAAATGTATACTTATTTATTGTTTTTTGCTGTTACACAATTTACATAATACTATAAAAAACCATGATTTTGTAAAATTTACATTTAAAATATATTTTTTTATTAATTTTACTTATTAAATATGCCTGAAAATCATATAAATTGTATCAAACATTCGGGTAATTTTAATTAATATTTTTTAACATTATCGGTTGAATTTTTATTCTTTTACATATAAAATTCAAATATGAATACAATTTTAGTAATAGATGATGATGCAGCAATTAACGAACTTATAAAAGTTAATCTGGAATTAAGCGGTTATAAAGTAATTCAAGCATTTGACGGCACAAAAGGTTTTGCGGTATGCAAACAAGAAATGCCTTCGGTGGTTATTCTTGATGTTATGATGCCCGAAACAGACGGATTTACCGTTGCACAAAGAATAAGAAAAAATGAAACGACTCAACACATACCTATTCTTATGCTGACTGCACTTTCGACTCTTAATGATAAAGTTAAGGGATTTAATTTGGGCGTGGATGATTATTTGGTTAAGCCTTTTGAAATGGAAGAACTTCAAGTTAGGGTCAGAGCTTTGCTTAAAAGAACACATCAAATACCCGAAAGTGCTTCCACACGCGAACTTTTAACACTCGGTAATATTACTTTGCTTCCCGAAACCTATTCCGTAAAAATTAACGATAAGACTGCTAAGCTTACTCCCATTGAATTTGATATATTTAATTTACTTTTTCAAAATCACGGTACTATGGTTTCTTCTTCGCAGCTGCTTAAAGATGTATGGGGATATGCACCTGATGACGATATTGAAACAATTCGCGTTCATATCAGACATTTAAGAACTAAGCTGGATAAGATTTCTGACGGTGTAAAATATATCGAAACAATTTACGGCGGGGGTTACAAGCTGAATATTTAATTTATTTATCTTTACATTTTATCATTCTTTTGGATATAGATGATATAATTTTTTCAGTAGAGGGAGTGTGATTTTATGGAGAATAATAACAAACCTGTAGTAAATTTAATTTCTAAACCGCAAAATATGTTAAAAACTGTTTACACAGCTTGCAGAACTTGCTACAGTGCTGATTATCCGATTAATATTTATAACGGTACGGATGATGAAGAAAAAATGTTAAAACTTATTGAAAGAGTTATTTCATCAGGTCATTATTCAACTATTGAACATATTCAGGTTTCTTTTGCCGTTTCAAATGTTTCGCGTGCCTGCACCCACCAGCTTGTAAGACACAGGTTAATGTCTTTTTCACAAAAATCACAAAGGTATGTTAAAGAAAAAGGACAGTTTGACTATATTATTCCTCCGACTATTGAGAAAAATCCCGAATTGAAAGAAAAATTCATCAGGTTTATGGCAGAAATTTCAAATCAATATCAGGAATTTGTTAATGCGGGTATTCCTGCTGAAGATGCACGTTTTGTACTTCCTAACGCGGCTGCGAGTTCACTTGTGGTGAGCATGAATTTAAGAGAATTAATTCATGTGGCAAATTTAAGACTCTGTACACGTGCTCAATATGAAATCAGAACTATGGTTAAGATGATGTGTGATGAATTGATTAAATCAGAACCCTGGCTTAAACCTTATCTGGTTGCAAAATGTGACAGACTGGGATTTTGTGATGAGGACAAGTCTTGCGGCAGACATGCAATGCTGCCTAAGAGTTAGTGTATAATTATGGAATTTATTTTAAACCCTGTATTTATTTCAGTTATTATCCTGTGTATTTTTTGTCTGTGTAAGATTAATGTTTTACTTGCATTAATTATTTCGGCTATAATTGCGGGGAAAATCGCAGGTATGCATTCGGATGAAATAATGAATGTATTTATCGGTGGTATGGGACAAAACAGTGAAATTGCCCTGAGTTATATTTTGCTTGGTACCTTTGCCGCTGCAATGGTTCACACAGGTTTGGCTGATGTTTTGGCAAGACGGATAATCCTTTTAATTAAAAACAATAAATTTATTTTACTTTTGATTTTAATATTGTTGGCTTGTGCATCTCAAAACATAATACCGGTGCATATTGCCTTTATACCTGTTATAATTCCTCCGTTAATCAATTGTATGAACAGATTTAAGTTGGATAGACGAGCGGTTGCCTGTGCATTAGCATTCGGACTTGTTACTCCTTATATTGTTTTCCCCGCGGGGTTCGGACTTATTTTCCAGAGGCTTGTGGCGGATAATATGACATTAAATGGTATTGCGGTTTCAGTTAATGATGTTTGGAAATCTGTTTGGATACTGGGTGTAGGATTATTATGCGGCTTGTTGTGGGCAATTTTTGTTTCATATCGTAAAGATAGAAACTACGAAAATACAATTCATACTAAAAAAATGTGTAACTCATTACGTTTCACGGGAAGTCATTATATAACATTTATTGCTGCTGCAGCGACTTTGGCGGTTCAGTTATGGACAAAATCTTTGCCGTTAGGAGCACTTATAGGATTAACCATTATTTTTGGAACTAAAGCTATTAACCCGAAAAATATGGATATTTTAATTAACGAAGGTATAGGTCTAATGGGTTATGTCGCATTTGTTATGCTGGTTGCGGCAGGATTTGCTGCCGTTCTGAAATCAACGAACGGTATCGAAACTTTGGTTAATGCTATTATTCCTTATATGGCGGGTTCAAAATTTATCGCGGCTTTGTTAATGCTTTTAACGGGGCTTTTTATTACTGTGGGAATAGGAACTTCCTTTGGTACTATTCCTATTTTAGCGGTATTATTTGTCCCTGTTTTTGTAAAGCTAGGTTTTAATCCTGCGGAAGCGATTACTGTTTTTGCAGCGGCAGCAGCATTAGGTGATGCGGGTTCGCCGGCATCCGGTACTACTCTCGGGCCTACTGCGGGCTTAAATGTAGACGGACAGCATTCACATATTAAAGATACCTGCATACCTACGTTTTTGCATTTTAATTTATCTTTAATTATTTTTGCGATAATATCGCTTATCATTTTTTAACATACTATTGATATAACAAAATTTATTATTTATTATCCTTATATAGGAGGTAGTATGATTAGTAAATACAACAATTCCCCTGCATTCGGCTGGACGCCTGCAACTCATAAAAGATTATTTTTGGAAGCTAATAAATCCGTCAAATTGGATAAATATTCTGATGGTTTTTCTAAAGCAGTTGTTTTGCCTGATTATGATGATTTTTCATATTTGGGAAGAAAACATTTTTATAATCCTTCAAACGGCAGGAGTTATCTTGATCCCAAAGGGATAAACAATGCAAGAAATTCATACGATATGTATATTGGCAGTGTAAAAAGTATTTCTAACAGACATAATCCCTCAAATATTGTTGACTCTTTGGGCAGAGCACTTCATTATCTTCAAGATGTAACACAGCCAATGCATATTATTGATACTAACTTCCTCAGAAGATTAGCAGATATGAGGGTTTACGGTCATTTTGAAACTAATGCTTTTGAATTTGAAGAAAAATTCATTAAAAATGCAAAACCTGTTGTATTTGAAGACAGATACTTTTATGATTTATTTAATTCCGTGATTGACAGAGTCAGAGGTATAACTGTTCCTACCGCATATAATAAGCCGTCATGGAATATAATTACACAAAACAGTTTTAATGTTGCTCTGGGTGCTTCAAAAAGATTTCTTGAAATAGCAAAGAAATATATTTTTGTTTTATAGTATTTTAAAAATTTGCTCACGCTCGAACGACAGGCAAGACTCCGTCTTGCGGCGTTCTCATCGCGGGGACAATGTTTATTAATAAGGCTTGTTTATCATTTTTTATACTTTTTATAATTTTTATAAATTCCCTGAAATTGAATGGAATATAAAAAGCCTTATGGCCGGAAGCTACTAACGGGAATACTCCCTGAGATCATCCATTCCCACACAAGTGCGGTATCCACAAGGCTATATTTTCATGATAACATATTATTGCAGAATGTCAAGGGGAAATTATGAATGAAAGAACATTAAATGAATTTGCAGCCTATTATAAACGTGTTATTCGTGTGGAACGATATTTAAAAGATTTAATATTTGAAAAATATTCGGAAGCATACGGTAAAAGTGCATATTTACACATATATAACCGTTATTTATCAAATTTAAAAATGCGTCAAAAAGCCAATGATATGACATTTAAAAAAATATTTGAAGATAAAAAGGATAATATAAAAAAGTTGGAACTTTCTATCGATAAAATGTATACATCTGAAGTCATTGCATTTTTTAGTCATCGAATATTTTTAAAGGATAAAGTGAGAAAAAATTTTTTTAACAATATTCAAACTAATAAAAATGATTTTCGGAGAATTGCCAAAAGTTTTAAAGATTTTAGAAATTGTATATGTCATTATGATGTAAAACAGTTCAAACTGGAGAAAAAATGTTTTGTAAATGCTCTTTTATATTTTGAAAAGGCGGTTAACAGCAAGTACAGATTTTCTTCAGGTTCTCTTGAACCTTTACAATACAAACCCAGCATCACCGCTATTTTAAAATATATATACAGTACCAATCCTGAATATTTCAGGGATGATAGAGTTTTAGTAAATGTATTTGATGATATAGCAAGATTAATTGATTTCAGAACAGATAATTTACCTCAATATAAAAGCATTATCAGGCAAAAGTTCAAAATAGAAGAACTTATGTAATATATTGGCAAGTAAAAATGTACACTGGCACGATTTCTTGTTCGCTCGCTATTAACGGGATTACGGTTGAATACTTCATAAATAAATTTATTCCGTAATCAAGCCTTCACCCTCAGCTCGCTCACGCTCGAACGACAGGCAAGACTCCGTCTTGCGGCGTTCTCATCGCGGGGGGTAATGTTTATTAAAAAAAATTAAAAAATGGCCCCGGCGCGATTCGAACGCGCGATCTTTGGTTTAGGAAACCACTGCTCTATCCTGCTGAGCTACGAAGCCATATATTTTATTTTATCACAAATATTTTTAAAACGTGCCTGATGCGATTCGAACGCACGACCTTCTCCTTCGGAGGGAGACACTCTATCCTGCTGAGCTACAGGCACAAGCTTATTCTAATTCTACATAAATTCAGCTATTTTAGCAAGTGAATATGATTTCATGCACTTATAAACTTCGTATGTTATCCTGCAGTCCTCAAGTCCTCTGTGCATTTTACCGATTTTTACGGAATAGTATTCGGCTAATGTTTTTAATTTGTTATCCTTTGTTTTTGGCTTAATTTTTCTGGCTATTTTTAATGTATCCACATAATCATTAATAACTGGTGTATTAAAATGTTTTAATGATTTATCATAAACAAAATTTATATCGAAATTAACATTATGACCTAATATTATGTCTTTTCCGATAAAATTAATATATTCAGGCAAAACTTCCTGTACGGGTAATTCGTTTTGTAACATCATTTCTGTTATACCGGTCAGAGAAGTTATATATTCTTTCAATTTTTGCTCCGGCTTAATAAGTCTTGTATAAGTGTCAACAATTTCATCACTACGTACCTTTATGGCTGAAACTTCAATAATATCATCATTTTCGGGACTCGTACCGTTAGTTTCCAAATCTATGACAGTGTAATCATCAGGAAAAGTTAAAAGACTATTGCCTTTTAACCTTTCTTTAAGCTTAATTGTTCTTTTTTCATCGTAGTTTAGCATAATAATAGAATTTACTTATTTACATGTTTACATTATCTGATGTTAATTTCAAATTTTATTACATTTTTTCAGGTGCGGTTACGGAAAGAATATTTTCCAGAGCATTTTTTAATATTGTTTTAACGGAATATACAAGTGCTATTCTTGCTTTCATTAACACTTTATCATCACATAGCACTCTGTTTGCATTGTAATAAGAGTGAAATTCCGAAGCCAACTCCTGAACATATCTGCATATCATATAAATTTGTCTCTGTTCCGCTGAAGTTTTTATAACGGATTTATATTCTTCAAGCTTAAGTATAAGTCTTTTTGCGGTATCTAATGCGGGCAGCAAGTCGTTCGGGCTGATATTCTTAATAAAATCATTTAATTCGTTTTCGCAAATCAGTGCGGGCAATTTAGTACCGTTTTCGTTATTCTGTCTTTCCGATACTGCAGTTCTTAGTATGGAACATGCTCTTGCGTGGGCATATTGTACATAAAAAACAGGGTTTTCGTCAGTATTTGTTTTAGCAAGTTCAATATCGAAATCTAAAGTTGTATCAATATTTCTCATTGACATCCAGAAGCGTGTTGCATCAACTCCTACTTCGTTTACCAAATCTTCAAGCGTAACCATATTTTTACGTTTGCCCATTCTGACTTCGTTGCCGTTAATCACCAGATTAACAAGCTGACCCAATAAAACTTCAAGTTTATCGGGGTTATAGCCCAGAGCCTCTATGGAAGCCTTAACGCGTGCAACATATCCGTGATGGTCTGCTCCCCATATATTAATCATTCTGTCATATCCGCGTTCAAGTTTGTCTATGTGATATGCAATATCTGCAGTTAAATACGTATTTGAGCCGTCGGCTTTTTTTATTACTCTGTCCTGATCATCTCCGTAACTTGATGATTTAAACCATACGGCACCGTCTTTTTCATATAATTTTCCGCTTTCTTTCAGCTTTTTTACACAATCGTTTACTTTACCCGAGTTATGCAAATCCAATTCCGAATAAAAATTATCAAATTTTACTCTGAGTTTTTTAAGCAGTTCTTTTTGTATTTCTTCCATTTCTTTTTTCGCAAAATCAGAAAGTTCTTTTATGTCATCGGGTAAACCTTTGTGGGTTTGCAAATATTTTTTTGCAACGGGTATTAAATAGTCACCCGGATAGTAATTTTTTCTTTCGGTTTCGTCTGACGGGAAATCGATTTTTTCGCCTAATTCCTGTCTTATTCTTATAGCAAGCGAATTACCGAGTTTTTGAATTTGGCTTCCCGCATCGTTTATGTAAAATTCCTGATATACATCATGACCGTAAAATTTTAATAAATTAGCCAGTACACTTCCCATAGCTGCCCATCTGCCATGCCCGATATGAAAAGGTCCTGTGGGGTTTGCCGAAATATATTCAAGAATAATTTTTTCTTTTTGAATTTTTTCGGGTTTAGCAAAATTTTCCTGTTTCTCAATTATTTCACAGATTAACTCCGAAAGAAGCGTATTTCCCGCTTTAAAGTTTATAAATCCTCCTGCAACGGTATATTGGTTATCTTCTTGTTCAATATACTTTAAAATATTTTGGGCAATTTGTGCAGGTGAAATCCTTGCTAATCTAGCAAGTGATGATACATTGACCGCAAAATCACCGAAATCTGGATTTTTCGGACGTTCAACGATAAGCGTTCCGCACTCATAATCTTTCATTTCGCCTATATCATTATTTTTAACGGCATTAATTATTGCCGTTTCAATTCTGTTTATAAAATAATCTTTAATCATTTTTATCTCTCCTGTAGTGTTATATTATCACAAATATACACTCAATTAATATCATAATTGCTATTTAAAATTGTTCACTCAGGCAATAAAAAATTATTTATAATTTTATAAAATAAATTTGAAAGTGAGGTAATTTATGCATATTTTAAAAGTTATTACATTTATTTTAGTTATTATCGGAGCATTAAACTGGGGATTGGTAGGTGCATTTAATCTCGATTTGGTTGCACTTATTTTTGGCGAAATGACAGTTCTCGCACGAATAGTATATATTCTTGTTGGCGTAAGTGCTATTATATATGCAATATCAGCTTACAAAGACGTATTTGAAAGATACTAATCAACAAGCGAGTTTAGATAATTTTCGTTAAATTTAAGTGTATTTTCGGTCGCGATTATTGAATATACCGGTTTATCTTTAAAAATATAATTGGCAGCATTGCGAATATCATCAGCCGTAATGCTGTCTATTATATTGTAAATCATATTAGTACGCGTAACCCCGTATGTTGAATTAATATCATAATTGAGCATATTATTTTTTGTTGATGTACTTTCTTTTACGGATAAAAGGTCATTTTTTAGGGTTAATTTTGCACTGTCAAGTTCTTCTTGTGAAACATTTTCCGATTTTATTTTTTCTATATTCCTTTTAAATCCTTCTATGGATTTTTGCAAGTTATCATAACTTGTTTCACCTGTTTCTTTATTTTCGGTCGTAGTTCCGATATAGAGTGCTATACAGCCTGAATTTTCAGTACTATCTATTGAAGATTTAACCGTATAGGCAAGTTTTTCTTTTTCACGAAGGTCTTTAAAAAGTCTGGATGATGGATTTTCGCCAAGGATTATATTTAATAAATTTAATGCCGTACTGTCTTTTATATTTTTGTTGTCAAGATATTTGTATGCCATTACGATTTTTGCCTGATTTTTGTTATCAATGTCTGTCAGAACTTTTGATTTTGTATTCGGAGTATGGATATTTTTATATGTTTTAGGCTTAAATTCTTTCATATTATTCATACTCAAAATTTCATTAAAAACGTCATTTTTAAGATATGGTTTTTTGCTGAAAGGTGCTGAAACGGTTATATTTGCCTGAGCGTTTTCAGTTATTTGATTATAAAAATCTTTTACGTCATCCAGTGTTACCGTTTCCAAATCTTTAAGAATTTCATCTTTTGTTAAGTTGTAGGGCAAATTCGGATAAAGTTCCTTGCCTAATTTGTCGTAAACCGATTTTTCAGCATTTTTTAAATTGTTTTCAAGCTGTTTTTTTGCATATTCAAATGTTTCATCATTAAATGCAGGATTTTTGAGAACTTCATTTGCATAAGCAAAAGCATTTTTTAAGCTGTCGGAAGGTGCGTTTATATTTACTCTTAACCCTTTTTTACCTGCGTAAAATACGTTTGAAATACCTTCTTTTGCAGTCAAATAATCATATTCGGCTTGATTTTTTGTGGATGAACCTTCATTTAAAATAATATTTAAAAGTAACATTGCGGAAGCTTTGGATTTGGGAAATTCATCACATTTAAAGTTGATTATTGAATATGTATTGTCGTAGTTGGTGTCATTTGTTAAAACTTCTATGTTATTCGGGAATTTAAACTGATTAACTTTTGATAAGTTTATAACCTGTTCTTTTTTGCCTGCTATTTTGCCTTTGAAATTTATATTCTCAGCATTTTTATAGTTGTTAAGAATTTCTTCTTTCGTAGTTTTAGCCGGATGAATAACAGTTAATGCCGCTTTGTTCAGGTCAAAATATTTTTTTGCGGTTTGTGTAATTTCTTCGGGAGTTATTGAATTTAAAATATCGGCATAATTTTTCAGGTAATTTTCGTCATTTTTAAGAACGGATTCACCTATCAAACTGTTTATTCCGAACGAATTTTCAAAAATTTTGTTGTAATTTTTCAATAATATTCTTTTTGCAACCTTAATTTCGTCATCCGAAGGTTTAAAGTTTTGAATTTTATTTATTTCATTGTATATGGTTTTTATAACTTTTTCGGAATTTTCATCTGAGCATTCCGCAGTCAAAAGCAGTGCCGATTTGTTGTCAGGGTAACATGTTATATCTTCGCTGCTTGCAAAAACACTTGTATTATAGGGCTTTAATGCTTTGTATGTCCTTGATAAAGACGATTGAAAAAGTATTTCCGCTGCAAGTTCCGTAGCAATTTTTTCTCTCGTATTTGAATTGTTCGGCCCGTCAAAACCGACTGTTACATGTGCTGCTGAAGCTTTATCGGAAATTATGTCCTCACGTTTGGGATTTGTTAACGGAGTCAGCTTTTCAAAATGTCTGTTATTCGCAGGTATTCTGTTTGAGTTAAAATATTTGGATAAAAGTTTAATTGTTTCATCAGGCTCAACTTCTCCCGTTACAACCGTAATCATATTTGACGGATAATAGTTATCATTAAAATACTTTATGACATCATCTCCGGTAAGGTTTGTTATATTATCCGTTGAACCGCCGATTAAGTCGTTTGAGGTCGATTTTATGTCATAAAGATTTTTAACGGTATGATTTAGTGCGATATTCTCGCAGTCTGATAAAATCATATTTATTTCGGAATTTACAACTCCTTTTTCTTTTTCAAGTTTATTAACCGCAAAATGCGGTGTTTGAAGCATCGATGCGTGAATTTTGATTTTATGCTCCAAATCACTGTCATTAATTAAATTTGATTTTATATAGTAATTAGTTTCGGCAAATCCCGTACTTGCATTGGTTGAAGCACCGATTTTATTTACTTCGTTAAAAAATTGCCCGTCATCAAGTCCGTCTGAACCGTTAAATAAATTATGTTCAATATAGTGACTTATACCCCTTAATTTGTCAGGTTCGTTCATTGAACCTGTATTTACATAAGTCTTTAATACCGTACTGCCTTCTTTTGGCAATATAATCACTCTTTGCCCGTTTGATAACTTATAACAATGTGCTTTTAAGTCATAAGGCAGATTAATTTCCCCTGTTTTTACGTATCCAATGGGAGTTTTAACCTCAAAATCAGGTATTGAATTATTCACTAATTTTATATCAGGGGATGTTGCCGCAGGATTTTTGAAAGACACATTTTTATTTTGTCCCAAATATCTTGTATTCACGATATTATACGGTGCAATATTAAGCATAATACATCTACCTATAGTATATTTAAAAAAAGAAAGCTTATAAAAATTGCCTGATATGTAAAGAAATATTGAAATTATTTACATTTATTTTAAACAACAACCTTATTAAGTCCGCGGGGTTTATCGACATTTCTTTTCAAATATAATGCGGTTTCTAAGGCTAAAAGCTGTGCGGTAACTATAATACAAAAAGATTTAACTATTTTGCATTCACATTCCGTATTAAGATTAAAATTAAAGTCTATTTTTTCGTTAGAATTGCCGATTATGCATATAGGCGGATTGTAATCGGATTTGATTTTATTCAAATTTTTTATTGCCGAATAGCTTAAATCTCCGTCGGAAATATAAATTAACGGGAATTTGTTGTTTAAAACCGCAACGTGTCCATGCATAAATTCACCTAAAAGCATTGCAAAAGTATTTATGTATGAAGTTTCCTTTACTTTTAGAGAAACCTCTTTTGCAAGTGCATAAGATATTCCGTCTGCCGTAACTGCCAGATTTTTATATTTAGAGAGAAAATGTGCAACTTTTTTTATTTGTTCTCTGTTGTTATAAGTTTTTCTTATATAATCCGGAAGTTTTTTTAAATTCTGAAGGTAATCATCGGTATTAACCCCTTTTAGAGAAGCATATTTCAATACAAGCAATGTAAGACAAAGCATTTGAGCGGTTAAAGATTTTGTCGCCGCTATACTTCTTTCTTCTCCCGCATGACATTCAATTTTATAGTCTGATGCCTGCCAGATAGTTGAGTCTTTTTTGTTCGTAACACATAATGTGCGAACTTCGTATTCTTTGGCTCTGACAAGAGCTTTGTTTGTATCTGTTGTTTCACCTGACTGCGTTATAAAAACATATAATATATTGTTATCATGCGGTACTGCGGATTTTAATAAAAATTCGCTTGAATAAATGGCTCTGGCTTCCATATCAGCGATATTTCCGAATAAATCAGCTATATACCTCGCACAGTTGTATGAAGAACCGCTTGCAACCAGTACGACTTTTGCAATATCCGTCGGAACATCTAATAAAATACTGTTATTATCCGTACTCACATCCAGAATATGTTCTAAAATGTCAGCCTGTTCGAATATTTCTCTTTCCATACCGGATATTTGCTTTTTCTTAAAAAACATTTAAACCTCTCTTACGTTATCGGTTTTATCCGAGAATTTCTTTTAAAATATCATTAACTGCTTTAGGATTAGCTCTGCCTTTTGTCTCTTTCATTACTTGTCCCACGAAAAATCCGAAAAGCTGTGTTTTGCCGTTTTTATAAGCTTCTACCTGATTAGAATTTGAATTGATTACTTTTTGAACGATTTCTTTTAATGCATTTTCATCGGTAATTTGGCTTAAACCTTTCTTTTCTACAATTTCAGAGGCAGAAGTACCGTCTTTTAACATCTCAAATATAATTTGTTTCCCGATATTGTTTGAAATAGTATTTTTTTCAATCAGAGAAATTAATTCGCTGAGATTTTCGGGTGTAAGTTTTGTATCGCTGATTTCAATATGTTCTTCTTTCAGATAAGCAGCAATTTCGCCCATTATAAAGTTAACGGCAGTTTTTGGATTTGCCCCCGATTTTAAAACTTCATCAAAGAATAACGCAAGTCCCATCTGTTCAACTATAACCGAAGCATCATATTCGCTTAAACCTAAACCTATATATCTTTCACGTTTTGCTTGAGGAAGTTCGGGCATTTTATTTTTGATTTCATTTACCCATTCTCTTGATATTTTTAAGGGCATAAGGTCAGGTTCGGGAAAATATCTGTAATCATGAGCATCTTCTTTACCTCTCATTGAACGTGTTTCTTTCGAATTGTCGTCCCAAAGTCTTGTTTCCTGAACTACCTGTCCGCCTTCTTCGACTATTTCAATTTGTCTGTCTATTTCAAATTCTATTGCTCTTTGCAATGCCGAAAAACTATTGACATTCTTGATTTCAGCACGTGTACCGAATTCTTTGGAGCCTTTAGGCATTATTGAGATATTTGCATCGCATCTCATAGAGCCTTCTTCAAGGTTTCCGTCGCAAACTCCGATATATCTTACGATATTGCGGAGTTCTTCCATATAATTTCTTGCTTCCTCTGAACTTCTCATATCAGGCTCGGATACAATTTCCAAAAGCGGTGTACCTGCTCTGTTAAGGTCAACCAGAGAATAACTTGAACCCGCAAGTCCGTCTGCTCCCGCATGAACCAGCTTTCCGGCATCTTCTTCAAGATGAGCACGCGTAATACCTATTCTTTTACCTTTTACGTTTATATAGCCGTTTACGCAAATAGGCTGATCATATTGTGAAATTTGATATCCTTTAGGTAAATCCGGATAAAAATATTGTTTTCTGTCAAATTTACAGCATTCGGGAATTTCGCAATTAAGAGCCAAACCAGTTAATATACCCATATTTACAACTTCTTTATTTAAAACCGGTAATACACCGGGCATTCCGAGTGTTATAGGACTTGTTTGAGTGTTGGGTTCATGACCGAATTCACATCCGTCAGGTGCAAATATTTTTGATTTGGTCTTTAACTGTGCATGAACTTCCAGTCCGATAACTACTTCATATTTATCTCTTAAATTTTCCATTTTTATATCTCCTTAGTGTAAATCGTCATTTTGTTTCAATTCTTTACGTTTATAATATTCATCAATAAATCCCGTGTTAAAATTACCGCTTATAAAAACAGGATCTTCTATTATATCCTGATGAAAAGGAATTGTTGTCTCAATACCCGTTACAACATATTCTTTTAATGCACGGTACATCCTTCTTCTTGCTTCATTGCGTGTTCTGCCCCAGCAGACAAGTTTCCCTATCATAGAGTCATAATAAGGCGGGATTTTATAATCCTGATAAACATGCGAATCAACTCTTACCCCGAAACCGCCCGGAGTGACGTAACCCGTAATTTGTCCGGGGTTTGGCATAAAGTCTTTTTCGGGATTTTCGGCATTAATTCTGCACTCTATTGCATGACCTCGCAGTACTATATCTTCCTGTTTAAAATCAAGTTTTTCACCTGCCGCAACTAAAATTTGTTCACGAACCAAATCAACGTTTGAAATCATTTCGGTAACGCAGTGTTCAACCTGAATACGCGTATTCATTTCCATAAAGTACCAGCTTCCGTCGTTATCCAACAAAAACTCGCAAGTTCCCGCACCTTCATAATTTATGGCTTTTGCCGCTCTGACAGCTGCCGCTCCCATTTCTTTACGGGTTTTTTCGTCTATTGCGGGGGATGGTGCTTCTTCAATAAGTTTTTGGTGACGGCGTTGAATAGAACAATCACGTTCACCAAGATGAACAACATTTCCGTATTGGTCGCCTAAAATTTGTACTTCAATATGTCTTGGATTTTCAAGATATTTTTCGCAATATACATCGGGATTACCGAAGAAATTTTGTGCTTCCGTCTGACAAAGACTCAAATTGACTTCAACATCTTCGTCGTTTCTGCATATTCTCATTCCCTTACCGCCGCCGCCTGCCGTGGCTTTGAGTATAACGGGATATTTAACTTTTGACGCAAAATCTTTTACTTCTTCTGCGGATTTAATTATGCCAGTTCCCGGGGTAACAGGAACATTATTTTCAATCATTGTTTTTCTGGCGGTAGCTTTATCACCCATTTTACGCATGGAATCAGCGGTAGGCCCGATAAATTTTATACCTTGGCGTTCGCAAACTTCGGCAAAATCAGCCCTTTCCGACATAAACCCATATCCCGGATGAATTGCATCAGCTCCCGAAACTAACGCTGCCGATATTATGGCAGGTATGCTTAAATAACTTTTTGAACTCTGAGCGGGACCGATACAATATGCTTCGGTTGCAAGTCTGACGTGTAATGAGTTTGAATCAGCCTGAGAATATATTGCGACTGTCGGAAGTCCTATTTCTCTGCATGCTCTTATTATTCTTACGGCTATTTCACCGCGGTTGGCAATTAAAACTTTTTTAAACATATCTCTTTTACGGCAAAAATATTACCGTCCTTTCACTGAAAACTAAGGCGGAAAACCCGCCGTTATGATTTGTAAACTATTCTTCTATGTACATAAGAACTTGACCGAATTCAACAGGTTGACCGTCACTTACACAAATTTCAAGAACTTTACCTGAAAATTCACTTTCAATTTCATTCATTAATTTCATAGCTTCAATTATACAGACAACATCCCCTTTGCTGACTGTCTGCCCAACTTCAACAAAGTGTTTTGCATCAGGAGACGGTGCGGAATAAAAAGTTCCGACCATAGGAGATGTAACAGCTTTACCTTTTTTATTTTCTTTAGGTATTTCCTGAGCCGGAGCCTGAACTGCAGGTTGTGTAGCCTGTGGTTGAACAGCTGTCGGCTGAACGGAAAACGGTAAATCTTTTCTTATCGTAATAGCTTGTTCACCGTCTTCCAATGAAATTTCGGTTAACGATGAATCATTTAATATTTTTGATAACTTTTCTATATAATTTAAGTCAAATTTCATTTAATTTTCCTTCCTTTATTAATCGGTTATACTCTGTCCAGATATTCATTTGTTCTGGTATCAACCCTTATCATATCACCGTTGGAAATAAAGAACGGTACGTTAACAACGGCACCTGTTTCTAAAGTCGCGGGTTTTGTTCCGCCTTGTGCCGTATTTCCTTTTTCGGATGGAGGTGTATCAACGACTTGCAGTTCAACGTGTGCGGGAATATCAACTCCTATAATCCTTGTACCGTGCATTAATACTTGTACTATCATGTTTTCTTTCAAATATTTTAAGCCGTCACCGATTTGGTCCTCGGTTAATTGAAGTTGTTCATAATTTTCATTATCCATCATTACGTAATCTGCACCTTCTTTGTATAAATATTGCATTTCACGTCTGTCAAGCATTGCTTTTGCAACTTTTTCGCCCGCACGGAAAGTTTTTTCAACTACCTGACCTGTTTCAACATTTTTTAACTTTGATCTTACAAACGCTGCACCTTTACCCGGTTTTACATGCAAAAATTCGACAACAGACCATAAGCCGTTATCAAGTTCAAGTGTCAAGCCTGTTTTTAAGTCGTTTACTGAAATCATATTTTTCCCCTTTTTAAAATAATATCTTTTGGTTTAAGTTGATTTTACCATAAATAAATTTATCTGCAAATATTTGTAACAAACATAAGTATAAATGTTACGGAAAAAGCTTTTTAACGTCAAATATCCAAACCGCCGAACATATTTGAGGATGTAATATTATCAAGTTTAGGATAATTTTTAATATTTTTTGTTTTTACAAAATCAATAGCTTCATTTCTTGCAAGTTCAAGTATTTTTGCATCTTTAACAATATCTGCAATAATTAAATCCGGTAATCCGCTTTGCCTTGTACCCAAAAATTCTCCCGGACCTCTTAATTGCAAATCTTTTTCGGCAATAACAAAACCGTCATTGGTTTGGGTCATTATATTTAGCCTTTCACGTGTTTCAGGCACACGGGAATTGCTGTATAAAACACAGTAAGATTGAATATTACTCCTGCCGACTCTGCCCCTGAGCTGATGAAGCTGGGATAATCCGAAACGTTCGGCATTTTCAATAAGCATAATTGTTGCGTTGGGAACATCTACCCCGACTTCCACGACCGTTGTAGACACAAGAATATCATATTTTTTATTCTTAAAATCCTTCATAACTTTATCTTTTTCGTCATTTTTTAATTTTCCGTGGAGTAATCCGACTTTGAATTGCGGAAACACATCTTTTTGGAGTCTTTCAGCTTCAACGGTAGCTGCTTTTGCCGACAATGTTTCACTTTCTTCGATTAAGGGGTATACAACGTAAGCCTGATGTCCGGCTTCAATTTCTTTTTTTATAAGTTCATAGGTACTCTTGTGAGAGCTGACTAAATAAGTCTTAATCGGAATTCTTCCCTTCGGCAGTTCATCTATCACGGTTAAATCCAAATCCCCGTGAACTGTTAATGCAAGTGTACGCGGTATTGGCGTTGCAGTCATCGTAAGCATCTGAGGATTTTGCGATTTTTTCTTTAAAATGTTACGCTGTTTTACTCCGAACCGATGCTGTTCATCCACGACTATTGCACCCAGATTATTAAATTCGGTATTATCTTGTATAAGTGCATGAGTACCGACCGCTATATGTGTTTGACCGTTTATTAAATCTTTTTGAAACTTTTCTCTGGCACGTTTTGTCTGGCTTCCCAAAAACAGTCCTACACTTATCCCCATGGGAGTAAGCCATTCAATTAAATTATTGTAATGCTGTTGAGCCAAAATCTCGGTTGGTGCCATAAATGCCCCCTGATATCCGTTTTCAACGCCTGCCAAAAGCATTATTGTCGCAACAACCGTTTTGCCGCTTCCTACATCACCTTGAAGAAGTCTTGCCATGGGTTTATCCGAATTAAGATCATTTAAAATTTCATTTATGGCACGTTTTTGAGCAGAAGTGAGTTCAAAGGGCAAGTTATCGATAAATTTTCTGACTAAACCGTTTTTTTTGATTTTTAAAGAGAGCGAATTGTGCCGTGAAGAATTTTCCTCTCTTATTCTTGCCAATTTAAGCTGAATAACGAATAATTCCTCAAATATAAGTGAAAATCTCGCTTGATTTAATAATTCTTCACTTTCGGGATAATGAATTTGTGATACGGCATTGGCTTTATTCAAAATTCCGTATTTTTCTCTGATGTAGTCGGGCAAAACATTTTCAATTCTTGATTTATAAAGTTGAAGTGCATTAAAAATCGCACGTCTTAATACTTTAATACTCAAATTTTCACAGACTGTGTATATCGGGACTATGCGGTTTAAATTAAGGTTATTCCCGTTATTTTCAAAGAATTCTCCTGTCATAATGGAGTAAGAAGGTTTATCAATAGTGTATTTTCCGTCATAAGAATTTAATTTAACCGTACCTGAAACCATAATTCCCGCATTTACGGGGAATTGTGATTTAATTCTTTCCAACATAAATCTGTTAGATTTTGCATGGAAAAAGCTTAAATTAAAATTTCCGCTGTTGTCGGCAATTTTTACTTTTATAACTGCGAGATTATTTTTTGTATTAAATGCCGAAACAGATTTTATATAGCCGAAAACCGTTGTGTTTTCACCTTCTTTTAAATTTTTTATTAACGTTCTTGACGAGTAATCTATATGTTTTCTCGGAAAATACATTAAAAGGTCATGGGCTGTATAAATACCAAGTTTATTCAGTAAATAAGCGATTTTCGGACCTACACCTTTTACGTAACAAACATCTGTTTCGGAAGCTTTAGCGTTTTGTGCGGAAGATTTATTTTTGATGTTATTATCGGCGGAAATATCGGATTTAATGGCTTTAATGAGTAAATCAATGCTTTTTCGTCTGTCCGTTACGCTTGCAAAAGGATATTGTTCAAAGTTTTCAATAATTACCGCCCATTTGGGATTTTTTTTTGATTTTTTATAAAATTTTTTGGCTTCGTTTTTTATAAAAGAAGAAAACGGCTGTGTTTTACCGTGAATATCAATATACCTGTATTGAGTTTCAATTTCAATTGCTCTTTTAATTTGTTCAAGATTTTCTGTCATAAACTAACTCAATCTTAATACTTCATATATATCCATTTTTTTAGCCTTACCGCGTATTTGCACATCTGCAATTTTTATAACATCAGTTATTTCGCTAACGTATGAATATGTAGAACTGCTTATCAAAAAATTAGTCTTATAAACTTTATTATAACTTTCAATTCTTGAAGCTAAATTTACGGTATCACCGATTACCGTATATTCAAGACGTTTTTCCGAGCCTATATTACCGACAAAAGCTTCACCCGTATTTATACCTATACCAATTTCAATTTTGGGCTTTCCTTCGTTAAGCCACTTATTGCGAAGCCATTCAACTTTTTTCAGCATTTCATAAGCACATTTAACGGCATTGGAAGCATGGTTTATATCTTGAACGGGTTCTCCGAATATTGCCATTACGGCATCACCGATAAATTTGTTTATTACGCCGTTGTATTTTGTGATAATAGGTTCAAGTTCGGAAAAATATTCATTTAATATTAATGACACTTCTTCGGCTGTCATTTTTTCACTCATGCTCGTAAATCCGCGAATATCGGCAAATAATACCGTTACATTAGCTTTTTTGCCGCCTAGTCTTATATCATCTATATTTTTAACAACATTTTTCATTATGTCCTGTGAAAGATATTTGCCCATAGCCTGTTTAATTTTTTCTTTATTCATACCTTCAAGGATAAATCTGTAGGAGTAACCGAAAATCATTGTAGATATTTGAGCCGCTATTGGAGTAATCACAAGCGGGGCTATATTGTTCTTATAAAGGAAAATACAAACCGTAAAATATATAACAAATATTATTAAAAGCAGCAAAATTGAAACAATAAAAGAAAAATATCTCAAAATTATAAATGAAATCAGTGACAGAATTATTATTGTTAAAATATTTGTTTTAGCGGAAGTTTTTGTAATAAATTTTTTGTTTATGTAGTTTTCGGTAATTACAGCCTGAATATCAACTCCGGGATGTCGAATACTTATGGGGGTTTCAAGTACATCGGTAAGCCCCATTGCATCCGCTCTTACATTTGCACCGAGAAAAACCGTTTTACCCTTAAATTCGTTCGGATTAATCAGAGGTTTGTGTCCTTCCCGAATTGCTCTTTCGGAGTTTATAATATCAATTGCTGAATATGTTTTATAAGAATATTCACTGCCCGGAAGAAATTTATTAAAATAAATGTAATGTTTTACATTCCCGTTTGAGTAAAAAACAGGTATTTTTAAGCCTGTTTTATCGGCATAAATATAATTATCATCAATTGTTATGTTTTTTATATTGTTTATGTACATGTATGTTCTCAGAGCAAGAGTAGGATAAAATGCACCGTCATAGTATATTAAATCGTATGCACTTCTTAAAACTCCGTCATTATCTGAATTTATATTAACCGAACCGACATTTTTCAGTGCATTAAAATATTCTTCCGGAAACATACCCATGCTGTTAAAGTCGGACGTATATTTATATTTTGAAGTACGTTTATCAATCACGTTTATCGAAAATTTTTGCTTAAAATCAACGTTATATTTTATTCCCGACAATTCATCTTCATAGTTGTCTTTTCTGAACATAAAACCGCTTATAAGGTTCGGTATATCTTTAACTGTATTAAAGAATTTTTGGTCAGAATCCGGATGATTTTCATCAAGAGTATTCAAGACGGAATCAAAAATGACAGCTTTCGCTTGCGTGCGTGTATTTAGAAAACTGAAAATTTCACCGTACAGCGACCTTTCCCATGGCCATCTGTGTGCTTCGACGGATTTATCGTCAATTAAAATAACTGATATATCAGAGTAATTTGAAGGGTTTGCACTTGAAGAAAGCAGAAGCATGTCATAAAATTTGTTTTCCCACAAAAACAAAGATACAAGAGATATAAAACCGACAAGCAAAATATACAGCATTGCGGCTTTTATAAAAAATACTTTTTGTTTAATCTTCTTCATCAAAAACCCTATCCGTAATTTTATGATATAATAAATCTCGAAAAAAGGGTAGATATGTACGAAAAATATATTGATATTTTAAAAAAAGAAAAAATATATCCTATTGTTAGGAGCAGTGATTACAAGAAAACATTTGATATCGCAAAAGCTCTTATAGACGGCGGGATTAAGGTTCTGGAAATTAACATTGAATCCCCCGCGATATATGAAGTAATAAGCGATATATCAAAGTATGCTGCTATATGTGCGGGCGGAATTATTACTTCCACTCAAGCTCAGGCGGCTATACTTTCGGGTGCAAAAATAATTTCATCTCCTATTTTTCAAATGAACCTTGTTAAAATTGCTAAAGACAAACATATTCCCTATATTGCTGGCACATCTACCGCAAATGAAGCTTACTGTGCATGGAAAGCAAGAGTATCACTAATAAAAATTTTCCCCATAAAAGCCATGGGAGGTGCTATGTATCTTGAAGATATATTAAGACCCATGCCGTTTTTAAATATACTTCCGTCGGGGAATGTTAAGCTTAATGAAGTAAGTTCATATATAAAAGCGGGTGCATGTGCCGTCGGCGTCGGCAGAGATTTATATGACGGTTATTCATATACGGAAATTACAAATCGTGCAAAAAAGATTATTAACGAATTAAAGGATTTTTATGCAGGATAAAATTGATATAGTAACAATTGGTGAAGCATTAATTGAATTGTCTGCAGATACAAAATTGAGCAGTGCTGACTGCATGACAAAGTATTATGGCGGTGATGCTTTAGCAACGGCTATTGCCGCACTTCGTTCGGGTTCTAACGTCGGGTTTATTACAAAAGTCGGAAATGACTCTTTTAAAGAGTTTTTACTTCAAAGTTGGCAGGCTGAAGGTCTTGATATTTCCCAAATAAAACTTGCCGATGAACCTAACGGTTTATATTTTATTGCACGCGAAAGCTTAAATGAAAAAGAAATTGTATATTACAGAAGAAAAATTGCTCCTTCAAAATTGTCTGTTGATGATATTTCGGAAGACTATATAAAGAATTCGAAAATCGTGTATTCCTCGGGAATTACCCAGTCATTATCTTTGTCGGCAAAAGAAGCCGTAAAAAAAGCATTTTTGCTCGCAAAAGAAAATTCGCTCTATACGGCTTACGACCCTAATTATTATTCCCAAATAATGAATTCCGATGATGCTAAAGAAAATTTTAATGACATTATATCAACCACGGATATACTTTTCATGAGTACAAAGCATGACACGGTTAACTTGCTTGAAGTTGATTCTGTCGAAAATACCATAAAAAAATTATGGGACGGAGGAGTTTCCGTAATCGTAATAAAAGACAGTGAAAAAGGCGGATATTATACCGGTTACAACGGTAATGTATTATTTACCGATTTCTATACACGGGAAGTTATTGATACAACTTCATCCGGTGACGCATTTAACGGCGGATTTCTGCATGCTCTTACCCATGGCTACACTCCTTTTGAAGCGGCATCTTATGCTTCCGTTGTTGCGGGACTTCAAGCAAAAGGTATCGGTGCTATAAAATCAATTCCTTATAAAGAAGAAATTCTTGCCGCATACAAAGGAGGACAGGCATAGTTTTATGACAAAAGCTGTTTTATCCGGATATTTCGGCTTTAATAACTTTGGAGATGAAGCTATTTTGTCAGTTTTAATTAACAGATTAAAGCTTTTAAATATTGATATTACTGTCTTTTCGGGAAACCCTAAGTTTAGTGAGAAACTTTACGGGGTAAGAGCCGTAAAGTCATTTAATTTTTTTAAAGTTATTCCAGCTTTATTTAAAACAGACATACTTTTTTCGGGCGGAGGAAGCTTGCTTCAGGACGTAACCAGTACAAAAAGCCTTTTATATTACTGTTTTATAATATTTAGTGCATTAATTTTCAGAAAAAAAGTAATAATTTTTGCACAGGGAATTGGGCCTTTGACACACAAATACACACGTTTTATTGTAAAGTTTCTGTTAAAACGCTGTAATTATGTTTCGGTCAGAGATGATAACAGTGCAAATCTTCTAAAATCGTGGGGAATTAATTGCGAGACGGTTTGTGACCCTATTTATTCAATACATGTTAACAGGTCTGAAAATAAGGGAACTGTCGGTATTCAGCTAAGAAGTTATCCTACGATAAATTATAATCTGCTTACAAAACTTGCCGAACAAATTGTTATTGATTTCAATGATAAGAAAATTGAATTATTTTCGTTTCAAAATAGTGTTGATTTAAACCTTCTTAAAAAATTTGAAGGTATTTTAAAGGCTTTAAAACCTGATATAGATACGGAAATTATTCCCGCAAAATCTTTAAAGGAAACATTGAACAGAGTTACATCATGCGAATATCTTATTGCAATGCGTTTTCATGCGGTTCTGGCGGGGCTTATGGCAGGAATTAAAACCTGTGCGATAAATTATGACATTAAAGTCGAAAAACTTGCGGATGATGCCAAAATTCCTCTTATTTCCATGATTGGCGAAAATGATTTTACGGAAATATTTGAGGAGATGAAAAATTTATCTTCGGAAAACCTGTTAAAATTTGTTCAAACCAAGAAATTTGACTGGACTAATATTGAAAAAGTAATAAATTCTTAATTGACAACATAATTTGTTTTAGTTAACATTTATATGAGAAGCAGATGTATTATCTGTCTTTTGATATTAAATAAATGCCCTGGTGGCGGAATCGGTAGACGCGTCGGACTTAAAATCCGGTTGAGGTTAAACTCAGTGCCAGTTCAAGTCTGGCCCAGGGCAAGTAAAAAAGAGACCTAAAGTCTCTTTTTTTTATTTGACGTTACCTAAAAATAAATCAAGAAAAAAGTCCGAATAATCTTGTTCTTTGGGATGTGATTTATTAATAAATTTTTCAAAACGTGTCAAATTTATTTCAGATGACAATTGGAATAATTTTGCTGCGGTAAGATGTGAAGGAAATTCCGCAGGCATTCTCATAACTGTTTTAAAACCCTTGATTAGTGTAGGTATAAGAACTTTTAGATTAAGTAATTGAAATTTAAATTTATCTTTACCGTTTATGCAATATACAGGTGCCTTTTCGTATTCGTCAATATCCTTTACAATTCCGAATTGAGCTGCATTAGAAAAAGTCCATTCGTAAGATAAATTATTTTTATCGGCATATTCAAAAAGCTCGTTATATTTGTTTACATGCCAAGGAGTTTCACCTTTAAACAGGAAATTTTTATTACCGCCTAACCTGTTCAATTTAGATAAAAAATCAAACTGTTCAGCCGTAACATTTCTGATTATTCTTACGGAATTGAAATTTGGTTTGTATCGCTGTTCATGATTATAAATTCGTATCATTCTTAGATAATTCCATAAATTTTTTAAATAAATTTAATTCTTTAAAACTTCTTGAAAAAACAAATTTTGCATCGTTATCAAAAAGCTTTCTTTTATCGAAATCATGAGCATTAAAACGGCTAAATAAACCTCTTTTCAGTTTCAAATATCCGTTATTAAAATCTACTGCATTATCACCCGTAAAAATATACAAATCAGCAACGTAGTCATTGTTTTTAGAATAAAAAGCAGCCGTATTGTAATAAGCGATTACCGGTTTTTGGGAATAATTTTTGGTGTATGTAATATACTTTTTGCTTAAATTAACCGCATCTTGAAAATTTAAACGATATTTTAATACGGAAGAAAAATTTGTTTGATTATCATTAGTTATACGCATATTTACCTCACAAGGTATAAAATCCGTCACAAAAAATTTTTGCTATTTATTTAAAATATCCGTTAAATAACTTAACATAACTTTTTTATATTTTTCACATTCTTCCTTGTTTTTGCCTTCAAAACGCAATGTAAATACGGGTTCCGTGTTGCTCTGTCTTATAAGTGCAAAACCTCCGTCAAAGACAATACGCATACCGTCAATGGTAATTATATCTTTGATTTCGGAATTAAATATATTTCTGTTTTTGTCTATAGTGTTTTTAAAGGCATCAAGGGCAGACTTTTTCAGTTCGTTAGGGCATGGAAAACGAACTTCGGGTGATGAATAAACATTATCAAACGGTTTTAGCATATCGGAAATTGAAAAATCGGGATTAATTTTCTTATTTTTTGCTATAATTTCGATAATTCTGCATCCTGCGTATATTGCATCATCAAAACCGTAATATCTGTCCCTGAAAAATGTATGTCCGCTCATTTCGCCCGCAAGCAGAGCATTTGTTTCTTTCATTTTATCTTTAATATATCCGTGACCTGTCTTGCACATAACGGCATTACCGCCGATTTTGTTAATTTCGTCATACAAAACCTGAGAACATTTTACCTCACTGACAACGGTAGGAAGTGCTTTTTTAGACTGTTTGCAATCATTAATTAAGTCAAGAGCATAAATAAGAAGAAGTTTGTCACCGGTAAGATATCTGCCGTTTTCATCCACAACTCCTATTCTGTCACTGTCACCATCATAAGCAATACCGATATCGGCATGATTTTTAATAACTGTTTTTTTTAAAGTATCAAGAGTGCTTTCAATACTCGGATTTGGGTGATGGTTCGGAAATCTTCCGTCGGGTTCGGAAAACAATTCAATAACCTCGCAGCCTAATTCCTTGTATAATTTAGGCCCTACTATACCGCCTGTTGCATTAGCACTGTCCACAACGACTTTAATTCCTTTACCTGTTTGACCGAATTTGGATTTCATATCGTTAATGTAATCGGGAATAATATTATACTCTTTTACATTTGATAAATTAATATTTTGTGTATAATTTTGCCAATTTTTGAAAGTAAAATCTTTGACTTCACTTATTTGTTTTTCATTTAATGTTTTTTTCTTATAAGTCATTTTAAGACCGTTGTATTCAGCGGGATTATGGCTTGCGGTAATTATAGCCGCGGATATAATTTCTTTTCCGTCAGTTAAATCGTAAGGAACACCTTTTGCTTCGGAATAATATCCGATGGGAGTGGGAGCAAGACCAAGGCTAATTACATTTGCACCTGCAGAAATTATTCCACCGCACAATGCTTTTTCAAGAGCAGGCGAATGTAATCTTGCATCTCGTGTTACGGTAAGATACATATCGGAAATATTAATTTTAGACTGATTTTCAAGCCAAAAAACAAGACCGCGTCCGATATTATAAAACAATTCTTCCGTTATATCTTCTCCGTAAATGCCTCTTATGTCATTTTTTCCGAAGGCATGACTATATTTTTCCATATTTTATCTCCCGTTATCCTGATTATTGTATAATAATATCATGAAAAAAGACGCGGTTATATTTAATAAATTTAGTCCTGCGGGATATATATTTATATTGCCTGCACTGGCTGGAACACTTGTATTTATACTAATTCCCGTAATTTTTTCTTTTATACTGAGTTTTTTTAAATGGGATTTGTTAAACCCGATGAAATTTGCGGGGCTTGATAATTATATCGAAATATTTTCGGAACCGTTATTTTATAAAATTGTTGCAAACACATTCGTATTTGCGATTTCAACATCGATTTTCGGAGTTATAATTCCACTGATACTCGCCTGTATTTTAAATTCCAAAATAAGGGGGTCGGAGTTTTACAAAACGGCTTATTTTTTACCGTTCATTACGCCGATGATAGTTATAGGAGTTGTTTGGGAATGGATTTTTGACCCTAACATTGGTTTTTTAAATCACATTTTACATGTTCATATAAACTGGCTTTACGATACACATTATGCAATGCCTGCTTTAATAACGGTTACTGTTTGGAAATTAATCGGATATAATATGGTAATATTTTTATCTTCACTTTCGGGTATTTCGCAAAGTATGTTTGAGGCTGCCAAAATCGACGGTGCGAATGTCTATCAAACCTTTATGAATGTAACAATTCCGCTTTTGTCGCCTTCTATATTTTTTGTTGTTATTATTACGGCAATAAGTTCTTTTCAGGTATTTGACCTGATTTATTTGATGACACAGGGCGGGCCTTTAGACAGTACAAATGTTCTTGTATATTCTATTTATCAAAATGCTTTTGAATACTTCAACACAGGAAAAGCTTCCGCTATTGCATACGTGCTTTTTGTAATAATTCTCACACTCACGCTTATACAGTGGAATTTAAGAAAAAAACTTGTTTACACGGAAGAATAATTGTAACAATATCTTAATATAGTTAAAGTTTTCCTTAAATGTGCCGATATACATGACAGAGAAGTTACAGCATTGATAGGGAGTGTATCTTATGTTTGAGGAAAACAAAAAGCAAAGAATTATTGTTGATATTACAAATTTAGTTGAAGAAATAGAACAGTTTGAGGAAGATATTGACGCATACTGCGAATTCATGAAGGGTGTAATTTTAAATACCTCCGGTCTGAATTAGCATATTGTATAATTGATATAATAACAATTCCTGATATATTAAAACTGTTATGAAAATAGTTATATTAGGCGGGGTGGCAGCGGGAGCAAAAGCTGCCGCAAAAGCAAGACGTTTGCTTAATGATGCTGAAATTGATTTATATACGGATGATACCCATATTTCTTATTCGGCATGCGGTTTACCGTATTATATAGAAGGAAATTTTGAAGATTACAGACAACTTCTTGTGCGTTCTCCCGAAGAATTTGAAGAAAAAAATGTACATATACATTTACGGCACAGAGCGGTAAAAATTCTACCCGTTTCAAAGCAAATTCTTATAGAGGACCTGGAAAAACAGCGGGCATTTTTAACGGAATATGACAAACTTATCATTGCTACGGGAGCAAGACCCGTAATTCCGAATATAAAAAATGTTGAATTGCCTAATGTTTTTACGTTGAGAAAAATTGAGGACGGTATAGAAATTAAAAAGAAAGCTTTAAAATCGTCACATGCAACCATAGTTGGAGCAGGCTATATCGGAATGGAATTGTTAGAGGCATTTGTAAAACAAAAATTAAAAGTTACGGTTGTCGAATATTCAAATACCGTAATGCCCGTAATGGACGATGATATGTCAAAGCTTATTCTTGAACAGCTTAATACAATAAATCAAGGCAGATTTGAAATTCTTACATCCGAACTTGTTACGGAATTTTCCGGCGATTTGAACGGGGTTCACAGCGTAAAAACAGGTACGGGGAAAGAATTTGACACCGATTTTGTTGTTATATGCTCAGGGGTAGTACCTAATGCGGAAATCGCACGTGATGCAGGTATTGAACTTGGAGTAACAGGTGCAATAAAAGTCAATGAACGCATGGAAACAAGTATTGCGGATATATATGCTTGCGGTGACTGTGTTGAAGAACATTTTTTCATAACCGGCACAAAAGTGTGGATGCCGTTAGGCTCAAACGCAAACAAAGAGGGTAGAACGGCAGCTATTAACGCATGCGGATTTGACGACAGATTTCATGGTATTTTAGGCTCAGCAGTAACGCGATGTTTAAATTTAACAATGGCAATGACCGGATTAACCGAGAAAAAAGCGTTATTTTCGGGATTTAAGCCCGTTTCGGCAACCGTTACAAAAAACGACAAGGTAGGTTATATGCCGAATGTAAATAATATTACATTAAAACTTACGGCAGACAGTCAAACCGGCTTGTTACTGGGTGCACAGGCAGTCGGAGCGGGAGATGCAGACAAAAGAATAAATACTCTTACAACTGCATTACTTTCCAAAATGACTGTTCAGGAATTTTGCAAGAATGATTTAACTTATGCACCGCCGTTTTCACCGACAATTGATCCGCTTCTTAACGCTGCGGAAATATTAAAAAGTAAAATTAACCTTTCCGAATAAGAGAAGCAATATATTTTGCGGCACCTTCACCCATTGAAAAACAACTTGACTGGACTCTCAAAGCACTCTGGGTGGTGAAATCCGCTGATAGACAGCGTCCGACCACAAAGAGATTATCAATATCGGCAGACATCAGACTTTCTATCGGCAATGAATATTCACAAACCGATTTTAAAGTTGAGGTATTTTTGTCGGCAGAATGTATATCTACGGGATAATTGGAGATTAAAACGGGATTTTCAAAGGTTTTGCCCGATTTTAAATCATCATAAGTATACACATACTTTCCTTTAATTCTGTTTGAAACCCGTATCCCGAGCGTATCTGCAATGTTTGATATATAAGCGTTTCCAAATCCGGGAAAAGTTTTTTTACAAAAATCGGCAATACGCAAAATACTTTTTCTGAGTGAAATTAACGCCTTTGATAACTCAAAATTATCTTTTAAATCAATTATTTCATGATATCTGGGGCAGTTAAACGCTATAGCATTGGGCATTCCAGCAACTGAAAATATCTGAAAATAGTTTCTGTCGGCATCTTCTAATACCCCTTCCTTGACCGCATTATCAAATAAAGGCCTTAACGCCCAGTTTTTATCCGTGTCCCAAGTATATGCAGTAGAAAGATGTATGTTACCGTCTATATTCTCGACGGTGGTAACATTTCTGTCTTTATCATATTCATAAAGCCACTCACTAAAAGATTTTATATCAACATTATCCATAATAAACCGCAATGTGACTGGCTGATTTTCATTTTCCAAATCTAAAAAGCTGCAGCCGCAAAGTTTTCCGATTTCACAATTTCCGGTAGCATCAATTACATATCTCGTGTCGATAGGTACTGATAATATTTTATTTCCGTTTTCTATCGAATAGTTATATACCGATAACATATTATTGGTTAAATGTATACTCTTAATACTTCTGTCTTTAATGTTTATACTGCTTACAGATGTGCTAAAAAGTACATCAACAGACACTTCTGACATCATTTCGTCTAAAACTGGCTTTAATAACTCGGGATTAAACCACCCGCGATTATTTTGATAGGTGATTTGCCCGCCCAATGAATGCATATTATCAATTAAGGTATCGTAAAATTCGGTATTTATTTGATTTTCGCCGGAAAACATTACGGGAACAACAAGTCCTGATGTAATCGTTCCCCCCAAATGAATATTTTTTTCAACCAAAAGTGTTTTTAATCCTGACTTTGCGGCAATGTATGCCGCGGCACAGCCTGCTGTTCCTCCGCCTATAACTGCTAAATCGTAATTTTTATTCATAAAACTATTATATATTATATGCTTAAATTATACAAAATAGTTAATTAATATTACACCTATCACGAATCATACGGATTAGATATCTTTCTGTTATAATGCTTTTTACCAAGGGTAATCATCTTTAATTTCCCAGCCGTCAGCTACAATTAGTGCAGCACACCACACTCCGTTTCCGCCTTTTGAACATGATCTTCCAGCATTACCCATAATTATACCTCTGTCATATTCGGGAATAATTCCTGTACCTTCCGTATTTCTTATCCCGTAAGGTGCTACTTTTATATCACCCTGAATAGTAAATACAAACAAATCTTTACCATAAACTCCGGGGCCTTTTTCACCATTTATATCTATTACAATAGCCTTGTAATTTCCACCCTGAAAACTAGAAATTCCCAAAGCAAATCCGTCTGCAAGTTTGACATAATATGATGGGTCTGATGACCAGCTTTCTGGATTTTTTGTGCCGTTTAAACCATAATATTTACCCCCGTTGTATTTTGAAGCAAGCAATACATCAACTTTATTAAGATATTTGCTCAGGTATTTGTTATAAAAATCCAGTGAATTAAGGTTGTAATCCCAGTATTTGCAGTCTCCGTTTTCGATTTCAGAATAAGAAACTGCTTTGTTTAGTTCAGCATAAGCTTTTTTCAACTGCGTAACTGTTTGTTTTTTCTGGTACTTAGCAATTAATGTCGGCATGGTCATTGCTGCAACAACACCTATGATACCGAGGGTGATTAGAACCTCAGCCAAAGTGAATGCGTGTCTGTCATCCTGAAGTTGTTTAAGGGTCTTACCATTTTTGCGTCTCACTGTCTTTTTACTTGTTGTGAACATGTTATTGAAATACATTTTAACTCCTTTCTGTAAAGTTATACAAAGCTAATATTGTCCATTAAATCTTTTAATAGATTTACTTATCAACTATATTATATTATTTGCCAAAAATTGTCAATACATTCAATAATTAGTAAAATTTATCAAGAGGTTGAATATGTCAGGCAGAGAATTCGTAAAAATTTTATTAGCAAAAGAATGTATCACATTAAAAGAATTAGCAAAAATTGCGACCGAAAACAGCAATAAAAAGTATACTTTAGACGGTTTATCACACAAAATGCGTTTGGGGACATTAAGATTTGATGATGCAGAGTTTTTTGCAAAACTTCTGGGATATAAAATTGAAATAGTTAAAACAGAAAAAGATTTATAATTTAAGTATCGAAATTTTTCATCATCTTAATAAATTTTGAACTCGAGATTAGATTTGAATTTTCCGTTTCTTTTTTGTGAGCGGCTAGAATTACCTCATTATTGAGAGACAAATTTTTGTCATGATAAACAATACCCGCTTTTGTTTTAATAAGTCCTAAATCGTATTCTGAAAGCTCATGTAAAAAATTGTTGTTAATCATTATGTTTTTATTCTTAAAAGCGGCGGTTCCGTAATATTTATTCAATTCAGCGTTATAAATTTTTGCGATATGAAATCCGGACTGTAAAAAAGCATTTCTGACACAGGCTGAATTTGAATAGGTTAAAACCAAACCGTTATCATCCAGATGTTTAAAAAGTTCGTCGAAAAATTCTTTTGACCACAAGCATGGGCATTTGGCAGGTGTAAAAGCGTCCAAAAATATAATCTGATAAGTCATATCTGAGTTTTTAATGACATTTCTTGCATCATCGATTTCAGGCTTAAAATTAATTTTCTTTGTTTTAAGGCATTTGAGAGCCTTTTTATGACTATTAGATATATACCTATAATATATATTATGTAAGAAGGTCCTTAAACGGCTTAAAAGGGTATTATTACCCCTCTCAAATTTATAAAATTGAAATAAAGAGCAAATAAATCGGTCAAAATATCGCTTATATTTTTTTATACTTAAAATTTCATTCAGCTCCGTTTCTTCAAAAATATTTTCAAAATTTTCAATTAGTTTTTTTAAAATTATAATATTTACTTCTTTTTTGATTTTATATTTAGATTTTACTTTTACTTTGCGAAGTTTGTTTATTTTTTCATGTTCAAATGAAAGTTTATCTCTTACAAAAAATCTGTTTTGAGTTTTAATAAACGGTGATAATAAAAATAAATTTTTATCGTTGTCTATAGCATGTATAAAAATCTCGGGTAAAATGTTATTGGTATGTATCTTGGCGATATATAATTTATTTTTTCTATTTAAAATATTTAAAAATTTACCCAAAATGTTATCGGTATATATCGCTTCGTTATACAATTTTTTTGTTAAATTTTTTTCGTAATCAAAATAAAAGTTCAGAAAACTTTTTGAGTTGTATCCGATTCCGTAACAAATATCCAGTACATTTATTTTTTTATATTGTTTAAAATAATATTCAATATTTGCGGGCAGTATGAATTTTTCATAAGCTTCCGATAACGCACCGTATGTAGAGTGGTATATATCGTCTGCTTCGGGGCTGAACAGTCCAACAGAGCCGTCGTTTGTAAAATAAGGGTACAGCTTACACATGCTCTTATTATAAACTTTGTTAATAATACGCTCAAATTCTTTATATATCTTAATTTTAAGGGTCTTTGCCGTTAATTATTTGTGTTTCTGGTATAATACAATGGTAAATAGAGGAAAACATGAAAATAAGTGTTAAAGTGCCTGCCACAACAGGTAATATAGGACCCGGATTTGATAGTATCGGTATGGCTTTGCCGATATATAATACTGTTACCATCGAAGAAACCGTACTACCCGGAACGGGAGTACAAATTAATGTAATTTCGGACAATAACACTGTCGACGACCTTTCGCTGGAGCATATTCCGCTTGACGAAAACAGTATTATATACAAAGCCGTTGAGCTTTTGTACAATTCTATAGGGCAAACTCCAAGTGAGTTAAAAATAACCGTACATTCACAAATCCCTATAGCAAAAGGGCTTGGAAGCAGTTCATCGGTAATTGTAGGCGGTCTGCTTGCCGCAAACGAACTTTTGGGTAAACCTGCCGATGAAGTTGCTCTGCTTTCCATTGCGGCTGAAGTTGAAGGTCATCCCGATAATGTTACCGCGGCAATTAAAGGCGGTCTGGTGCTTTCGGCAAAAGATGATGACGGAAGGATTATTTACAGCAAACTCAATTGGCCCGAAGAATGGCAAATTACGCTTTGCATACCTGATTATGAGTTAGCTACTGATATTGCACGCTCCGTATTACCAAAAGAAGTTCCTCTTGATGATGCTGTTTACAACGCTCAAAGACTTGCCATGTTTGTTCAGGCAATAAATACTAAAGATACGGAATTAATGAAAACGGCTTTGCATGACAGACTTCATCAGCCTTACAGAATTAAACTTGTACCCGGGCTTGAACGCATAACGGAAAATTTAAAACACGAAGATAACGTCATAGGCTGTGTTTTAAGCGGTGCAGGTCCTTCAATATTAATTATTTCTCACAAAAACGGAATAGATAAAATTCATTCCATTGTAAAAGATACTTGGGCAAGTTTGAATGTAAAGGCGGAAGTTTTGACCCTGCCTGTTGAAAATAACGGTGCCGAAATCATAACCTACGATAATTAGTAAATTTTATTGTATTAAAGCATAATTAAAACACGATTTTATCGTGTTAATCTGTTTTTAAACAACGGGTTAATTATGCATGTAAAAATACTAAACAATTGTATAGGCTGCAGTGCCTGTGTTCAAATAAATCCTGAAATTTTTGAAATTTTCAATAATTATGCGGTAGTGAACGACTTTTACATTGAGAACAATGAAGAATTATGCATTGATGCGTCACTTGAATGCCCTGTCGGTGCGATTATTGTTGAAATGAATTAATGCCTAAAAAAAACTCCCTTTCGGGAGTTTTTCGAATACATTATGATTGGCCTGTATATTCGGGAGCGACATTTTTTGCGTCCGCGTCTTCTTCTTTTTTCTTCGCTTCGTATTCTGCTTGTGCAAGTTTGAGTCTGGATTCCAAATTTTCTTTTTTGGTTTCTAATTCTTCCTGCAAATCTTCAAGCGGTTCTAAAGCCATTTGTTTTTGCATTTCAAAATTGTTCTGCCATGCATTCATAGCCAATGAGAAGTTATATTGAGCAGCTTGCTGAGCCGATGCAAACTGTTGATACTTATTCATGTCTAAATTTTGATAAGAACTTGGATCCATAGGATTACTGCCGGCCATAAATTGATCCCATTTGCCGTACGCGCCGAATAATCCGCCATACATTTGAGCTTGCATTTGATTTTTGATGTTGCGTTCCATCATTGTGAACAGACTTTGCTGGGATTCAACTTGACGGGTTGCATTACGCAGCTGAGCATTTATACGTGTCAATTCTCTCTGAATTGCACGTACATTCTTTCCTGCCATTATTTTGCCGTATGCTGCACCAAGAAAACTCATGTCTTATCCTTTAGTTTTTTTATCCTCTAAATATATAAAGTATATATACTATTTAGAATTTACATATATAACATAAATTGTTACAATTCGTAATATATATTATTTTGTGTAACTGACGTGTAATTGAAAAAAATATTTTTTTTTATTAAAATCACTTTGTTGACAAAAAGGAGATAATATATGGCTAAAACATTTTGGAATTCAAAAAATATAATTTTTTTAATTTCCGTTATAATACTTTTGTTTCTCTTGCCCAAAATAACGGGGATTTTAATGTTATTTTTTGCGGCTTACGTTTTAGCCTGTGCTTTGAACCCTTACGTTATTAAATTATCAGGAAAGATGAACAGAACCGCAGCGGCTTCCGTCGTAATTTTATCTTCGGCTGCCGCTGTTATAGCTTTATTTGTGCCGATATTTTTTGTTGCTTTTAAAGAAATAAAAACATTCATCCTGTATTTCCCGCAAAAACTTTCCCAAACAACAAATTTCTTGCTGAATGCTTCCGTCTACGGATATAAACTTTCCGATATGTTTGATTTAAGTTCTATTATCGGCTCATCAGGAAAAGTAGCACAGGATGTATTTAACCAGTCATGGAACTTTACGGTCGGTATTTTCCAGCTGATAATGGTAATTATAGCACTCACAATGATAGTATATTATATTCTCATTGATAAAGTATATTTAAAGAAGAAATTTATAGAATTTTTCCCGACGGATTTGAAAAATAAAGCTAATCATATACTTACTTCCATAAGCGAAAAAGTCGGCGGTTACGTCAGAGCACAAATACTTTCCATGGTTGCCGTTGGGGTTATGATTAGCATACTTCTAATGATTTTAAGAGTTGATTACCCGATACTGCTAGGCTTGATAGCCGGTATACTTGATATTATACCTATATTAGGGCCTACAATTGCACTTGCGGTAATTCTTTTGGTCGCATATCCTTTCGGTATTGCAAAAATAATACTTATATTAGCAGGTTTTTTACTCGTACAACAGTTATCAAATTACGTAGTCAGACCTGTTTTATTCGGAAAATTTATGTCGCTGCACCCGTTGATGATATTTTTCTCGTTATTTGTTACCGAACAATTTTTAGGGTTCTGGGGAGTGATTTTGTCACCAGCCATTGCCGCAACAATTTGTGTATTAATTGATGAATTGTACATTTCTTCAATAAATCATATTCAGGAAGATGCCGGAACTTAAAATGAACAATAAAGAATTATTTTTGTACAAAAAACCGATTAAAATAAACAATGATTTCAAAATGTGGATGGCATTTCCGGGGCCGTATTCATTTTCCATGTCATCATTAGGTTATTTATGGCTGTTTAAAACATTAGACTGCCTTGACGATATTAATGTCGAAAGAATTACATCGGATACAAAAAAAACACTTTACGGAAACAATGAAATTGATTTAATCGCATTTTCTTTCACTTTTGACACGGATTTTTTAACAATATTTTCAATGCTGGACAAATACAAAATCCCGCTCAGAGCTTCGCAAAGGGGAGAAAATTACCCTTTAATTGCAGCGGGCGGTCCCGTTGTTACCGCAAACCCTATGCCTTACAACGAGTTTTTCGATTTTTTTGTAATCGGTGACGGCGAAGATACAAATGTTGAAGCTGCAAATATATGCAAACAAAACAAAGGTAGGTCAAAACAAGAAATTTTATCTGAGCTTTCCAAGCTGGAAGGAATTTACGTACCTTCAATTCACGGAAATAAAGTAAAAAAAGTAACTAAAAAGCTTACAGAATGCATTTATACTCCGATAATATGTGAAAAATCATTTTTTAAAGATACATTTATTATCGAAATTGCACGCGGATGTATGAACAGATGTGGTTTTTGTCTTGCGTCGTACTTGAATTTACCGCTCAGATGCATTCCATACAAGGAAATTATTTCAGCTATTGACACAGGTTTGACCCACACTGATAAAATTGCTCTTTTGGGAGCTCAAATCAGTGCTCATCCTCATTTTGAGGATATATGCAAATATGTAAGCGACAAAATCACAGCAGGTAATAAGATTGAAATGAGTTTTTCTTCATTGCGAGTGGATGCAATAAAGCCGAATATCGTAAAAACTCTGGTTTTGGCAGGTCAAAAACATTCGACGCTTGCGGTTGAAGCAGGAAGTGAACGATTAAGAAAAGCAATTAACAAAAATATTACGGAAGAACAGATTATTGCTGCCGTTAAAACCGCTAAAGATAACGGATTAAAAGGATTAAAACTATACGGAATGATAGGAATTCCGACGGAAACTCAGGATGATATCAACGAGATTATTAACCTGTCAAAAAAAATTAAACATGAGTTGAAAAATTTTAATATATCTTTTGGCTTTTCAACATTTGTACCTAAGCCGCATACACCATTTCAATGGTGTGGCAGAGATAACACAAACTCACTGGAAGTAAAATCCAATTATTTAAAAAAAGAACTTCATAAACTCGGGATTTCCTCACAATTTTCCAGTCCCAAGTGGGATTACTGGCAGGCAGTGCTTTCTCGCGGCGATGAAAAATTAAATGATTTTGTCGAAGAAGTATACAAAAGCGGCGGAAAACTGGGGTCATTTAAAGCTGCGGCAAGAAAATTAGGGATAAATACCGATTTTTATGCCTTAGAGAATTATGATTTTACACAAAAACTCCCCTGGGATTTTATCGAAATAAATCCCGGAAAAGAGTTTTTAATAAAAGAAAATATCAGACTATTACACCCGACGAAATCCGAACTTTAACTTTTTGAATTACACAGAACATTTACCAAGGATAATCATCCTTAATCTGCCAGCCGTCTGTCTGTATTAACGCTCCGCAGTATAGCCCGGAACCTTTTTTATTACATCCGTTCGTTTTATCATTCAAAAGTTCATCACGGCTTAATGTTCCTCCTGAAAA
>CANPZB010000002.1 GCA_947588755.1 Candidatus Gastranaerophilales bacterium
AAAAAGAAATTAAAAACGCAACAATTTTGGGAAAGACTGTAAGACCCGACAAGGCTCAGATCCTGAAACAAGTTCAGGATGACATGTTTGTTCAGGATGACAAATTTGGTTTTACCCTTGCCGAGGTTTTAATCACCCTCGGTATCATCGGTGTTGTGGCGGCGATGACTTTACCGACGTTAATTGAAAAACATCAAAAACAAGTCACGGTTACAAGGCTAAAAAAAGCATATACAATTCTTGCCCAAGCTGTAAATTTGTCTCAACTTGACAATGACAGTATTTCAAATTGGCAATATTCCTTATCGGCTAAAGATTTTTACGAAACTTATTTAAAAAAATATCTTAAATCCTCACAAGAATTAGACTGGCAAAAATTACACAAAGAAATAAGTTACAAATTTTTAAACGGTACGCCTTATGATAGTGTTGATGGTATTTTTAGTACAAATAAAACTTATGCCGTAAAGTTATCAGACGGAACATTCCTTTACATAGATAGTTATTATAGTGATAATTATAGGTCGCTAACAGTTGATATAAACGGATATCAAGGTCCTAATCAATTTGGGAAAGATGTCTTTTCGTTTGGTATTAGTGATCTGGTTACGGGATTTAAAGATAATTCTGACTTCGATAATGGTTTGGGCGGTTGTAATAAAAATGGTTCAGGTTATAGTTGTGCAGGTAAAATCATGCAAGACGGCTGGCAGATTAAAGATGATTACCCGTGGTAATTTTAAAGCGTGTTGAATATTCTGTCTCCGGCATCGCCCATGCCCGGAACTATATATCCTTTATCATTAAGGTGTTCATCCACCGCCGCGGTGATGATTTCAATGTCAGGAAAATGTTTTTGAATATTTTCTAAGCCTTCGGGTGCGGAAATTATGCTTATTCCTTTTATATTTTTAATGGGAATACCTTTGTCTGCATATAGTTTTATTGCTTCAATAAGAGAGTTCCCCGTGGCAAGCATCGGGTCGGTAATATAAATATAAAACCTGTCAGGTTCAGGGGCTTCCATCGGAACTTTGTTGTAATACCAGACGGGTTTAAGGGTTTTTTCATCTCTGTACATGCCGATGTGTCTTATTGTTGCCTGCGGCAATATATCTATTGCTTCATCGGTAAAAATTAATCCTGCACGAAGAATGGGGGATATTATAAGGTTTATATCAGGGTCAATTACTTTGGTAGTGAAAGTTTTTAGCGGAGTAGTTATTTCTTTGTCGACAAGAGGAAGATTTTTTGACGCTTCATACAAAAGACAGCGTGTAATTTTTCTTGCGGCTATTCTCACTCCTTGGCTGTCGGTATTTTTGTCCCGCATTGTGCAAAGATTTAAAAGTACAACAGGGTTAGAGATTATTCTTACTTTTTCTTTGTTATACATTTACTTTACTCCTTTTCTTGCCTCTTTAATCTTCTCTCTCTGGTTGAAAGTGCTTTTGTTGCCCATTTATTAAGCATGTTAACATTGTCGGATATATCTTTTATGTCAATTTTTTGCGGCGAATCAGGCATAAAACCGCCCGTTTCTTTAGCAAAATAAGATAATTTCCCTGTTATCGAACCAAGTTTATCAAACATATCGTTCAAAAGCCCGAAAACGTCATGCAGTCTTTTGGGATTACTTATATATATAAGTTTTTTAGAATCAATACTTTCTTTTGTCGGGGGATAAATCTCCAAAGACTTTGAGCCTCCCATTCCGTTAAATTCCACGGTAGCAATAGAACCTGCAGGGAGTACAACATCTTTTTGAGTATAAAATTTTACATAAACACTATCACTGAGAATTTTAACCTTGTCTACGTATCCGACTTGAATTCCCATCATTCTTACGGGCGAACCCTCGATTACACCGTCTACATCAGGCATAAATATTTGATAACTGTTTAATTCTTTTAACTTATGGTAATTATAAAGCCTAATCCCCATTACGGTTATTCCTATTATAACAAACCATATTGCGGCTTCTATCCATATAAATTTATGAATATTTTCTGTTTTATGCATAACTTCATTATAATTAAAATGCATTAATAATAAAATTTGTAAAATAATCTTAATTAATTTTTTTCTTGACAAAAGTTAAGAAAAATATATAATCATGTTTATAAATTTATAAAATAGGGTATAAGAATATTATATGGTAATGAAAAAGAGCGGGAAAAATGTACATGTGATGTATAAAGTCACACAAACGGGGGGGGGGTAAACCGCTCACACCAAAGGTTTTGGCGATTTTTTGATTTTTTATTAAGCCCCGAAAATTTGTGTTCTCGTTCTGTCATCCTGAAAAACCATGTCATCCTGAACTCTATCCATGTCATGCTGAACTCGTTTCAGCATCTTATTTCGTGGCATTGGTTCAATATCTTAATTGTAAGAAAGACCCTGAACCCTTTACATGTCATGGTAAACCCTTTACATGTCATCCTGAACTTGTTTCAGGATCTTATTTTTCGCTACTTGTACATAAAAGACCCTGAAATGAATTCAGTATGACATGGTGTTATTTGACTAACAATAAAGAAGTAATAAATAAAAAAAAGAAAGGAACTAGAAATGAAAAAAGAAATTAAAAACACAACAATTTTGGGAAAGACTGTAAGACCCGAAAAGGCTCAGATCCTGAAACAAGTTCAGGATGACATGGAGGTCGTTCAGGGTGACATGTTTGGGGTTCAGGTTGACAGTTTGATTAAAAATGACGGGGTTGAAAAGACAGCAAGACACGAAAATTCTGTCATGCTGAATTTATTTCATTATCTTAGAATTTTCGTGTCTTGCAAACCTAAAAATGACAAAGAAAAGATCCTGAAACGAGTTCAGGGTGACATGTTGGTATTTAGAATAACTCTATAGAAGTAATAAAAAAAAGAAAGGAACAAAAAATGAGAGAAAAAATTAAAAACATGACGATTTTGGAAAAGCTGGTAAGACCTGACAATTCAAAGATCCTGAAACGATTTCAGGATGACAGACACGCCTTCACCCTTGCCGAAGTCTTAATCACCATCGGGATCATCGGCGTTGTTGCGGCAATGACAATACCGACATTAATCGGTAAGTATCAAAAGAAAGTTACGGTTACACAACTTCAAAAAGCATATACCGACATTTCAAATGCAATTATAGCTGCACAAGTAGAGCACGGAATGATGAGCGAGTGGAGCGGTTTAAAAGATTCTAGTATTACCGCTAATACTGATTTTCTGGAAAATTATTTAGGTAATTCATTAAAATACGTAAAAGTTTGTATTCCTGTTACTAATGAATGTTTTAAAAAAAATACTATTGGTCCGAATGGAACACTAGATTCGGATATTAATGTTTCTTATTCACGTGCTGCCTCCGCAATAACACAGAATGGATATTCGATTTTTCTATGGGTAGATACTGATTATATTCAAGATGGTGTAAGAACTCCTCATGCTCAGTTTCGTATTGATTTAGACGGACCAAATAAAGGTGAAAATATGATCGGGAAAGATGTGTTTGGTATGATTTGTTTTTTCGATAAAGTTGGCGATACCAATGCAGGGTGTTACTTTTCAGGAGGAACATTAAGCCGTGATGAACTTTTGAATGATAAAACGAACGGATGTAATAAAAAAGGTTCCGGGCTGTATTGCGGAGCGTTAATACAGGCAGACGGCTGGGAGATAAAAGACGATTACCCTTGGTAATTAGATGATTTAAGTTTTTTTAGTGCTTCAAGTTCGTCTTGATACGGCGAAAGTGTTCTGATTTTGTCTATTATTTTGGGCATTACTTCAATAACGGTATCTATTTCTTTTTCGGTTGTATATCTTGATAATGAAAAGCGGATACTGCCATGGATAGAAGTAAAAGGAACATTCATAGCCCGCAGTACGTGGCTGGGTTCCAGTGAACCTGATGTACATGCACTGCCCGAACTTGCACAAATACCGCTATCGCTGAGATGTAGCAGAATAAGTTCTCCTTCTATATATTCAAAACCGATGTTTGTTGTGTTTGGTACACGGTTTGTAACTGCGGTATTTAATCTTGAATTGTAAATATTTCTTAAAATACCGCTTTCTAATTTATCTCTAAGCCTTTTTACTTCCGTTGCTTCGTATTTTAAACCGTCTGATGCAAGTTCGGCAGCTTTTGCAAGTCCCGCAATGTAAGGAACATTTTCCGTCCCCGCACGCAGACCGCGTTCTTGATGACCGCCTATTATTAAAGGTGTTATTGCCGTTTTGGAATTAACGTAAAGCACGCCTATACCTTTCGGAGCATGGAATTTGTGACCCGAAACGGATAATAAATCTATTCCGCAGGCTTGAACATCAATGGGAATTTTACCTGCAGTTTGTACCGCATCAACAAAGAATTTAGTTTCTTTATTTTTTGATTTTATAATTTCGGAAATTTTTTCAATGGGGAAAATTACCCCTGTTTCATTATTTGCGTGCATAACGGAAACAAGTGCGGTATCGTAGTTTACAGCCTGTTCAAGTTCCGCCAAATCAAGTTCCCCGTTAGAATTTACCCCTATATAGTCGACTTTATATCCTTGTTTTTCAAGCGTCTTATATAAATTCAAAACACAAGGATGTTCAACTTTGGTTGTTATTATATGACGTTTATTTTTGTTCATATTCAATACGCCCCTGATAGCGGTGTTTGCACTCTCAGAACCGCAGGAAGTAAAGATAATTTCTTTTTCGTCAGCCGCATTTATAAAATCTTTCAGGACTGCACGTGCATTTTTGACTGCATGATTTGATTTTTTCGCAAATTCGTATATGCTGGAAGGATTTCCGTACTGTTCTTCAAAATACGGAAACATGGCTTCCAAAACTTCGGGTGCCGTTTTTGTTGTTGCATTATTATCCAAATATATTAAAGTCATTTATGAAACCTCTATTACGTTTATGTTTTCATCAACGGTTTGTCTTAATGTACTTTCTACAAATGCTTTTATGGTAATGTGTGAATTTTTACATCCCGAGCATTTACCGCGTAACTTTACAAGTACATTGTTCCCGTCAATGTCGACAAGTGTTATGTCACCGCCGTCTTTCCTTAGTTCGGGTGATATTTGATTTTCAATAATATTATTTATCTTGAGTATTTTTTGTGCAAATGTTAAATTATTTTGATTATCTTCCGATTTTTCTTTATTGCTGCAGGTGTTAATAATATTTGCAATTGTATTTTTACATTTACCGCAGGCACCGCCTGCTTTGGTATAATTTGTTACTTCATCAACGGTTTTTAATCCGTTTTGCAGGACTGCTTCCCGTATCATATTTTCTGTTATGCCGAAACAGTTGCAGACTATTTTTTCGGAAGTATTTTCATTGCTGCGTAACTCATCCATATCAATGTATTCATCATTGTTCCGCATATTTTTCAAAGCATCTTCCAGAGCTTCATAACCCATAACGGAACAGTGCATTTTTTCGGGCGGTAAACCGCCGAGTTGGTCGGCTATATCTTTATTGGTAATTTTTCGCACTTCATCAATGCTTTTACCGATAATCATTTCGGTTAAGATACTTGAACTTGCAACCGCAGAACCGCATCCGAATGTTTGAAATTTTGCATCGGTTACTATGTTATTTTCTATTTTTAAATATATTTTCAAAGAATCTCCGCATGCGAGAGAACCTGCTTCCCCTACGGCGTCAGCATTATCAATTTTCCCTACGTTACGGGGATTTCTGTAATGGTCCATAACTTTTTCGGAATAATCCCACATTGTTTTTACCTTTTTTTATATGTTTGACGTTTATATTCTAACGCAAAAATAACCTGTTTTACACGAATTTAATCTAAAATTAATATTTTAATTTTACTGATTTATAATCAAACAATTGTTTTTTATTTCAGCATCGGAACCTGTGGGAAGCGTAATTTTTTTACTGAGATGTGTTATATTTTTAATTTTAATGACGGGAACGTCAAAGGTTTCGCTAACTTCTTTTATCAAGATTTCAAGCCATTCTTTGTTGTCAGTGTTGTAAAAATCACCAAATACAAACGCTTTTACATTTTTTTTGAAATTTTTCTGTTTTGTTAACTGTTGAAGCATTCTGTCCGTTTTGTAAACAGGTTCGTTAATATCTTCCGTAAAGAATATAAAATCCGTGTCGGGAATAAAATCTCTGCCGCAAAGGGAAGCTAACGACGTTAAGTTTCCGCCCCACAAAATTCCCCTTGCTTCACCTGATTTATAAACCTTATCTGCTTTGAAACAAAGATTTTCGCCCGATAGTGCTTTGATAAATTCATTTACCGTATATGACATTAATGTTTCAAACATGAAATCAGATGCCGCCATAGGTCCATGGTAAGTAATCAAACCGGCATTTTTCAAAAACATTGCGTTAAGTACCGTTATGTCGGAAAACCCGCAAAATATCTTGGGGTTTGATTTAATAATGTCGTAATCTATTTTGTCAACAATTCTTAATGAACCGTAACCGCCTCTCAAACAAATGATTGCGTTAATTGTATCGGAGGCAAAAAATTTATGCAGTTCCGAAACTCTTTTATCATCGTTTCCCGCAAGGTATCTGTCGATATCAAATATATTTTCACTCAATACGGTTTTGTATCCCAGTTTCTCAAAATGATTTACGGCATACAGTATGTTATTCCCGTCACTTTCATAATTCCCCGCAGGTGCAAGTATTCCTATCGTGTCACCTTTTTTCAATTTTTCGGGTTTAATTATTTTCATATTATCTTCCCTTTTCTTTTACTTCTGCTATAATGAGTATATCATGAAGGATAAATATATACCTCTTTACAGAAAATACCGTCCGCAATCTCTAAATGAAATTGTGGGGCAGGAACATATAAAAAAATCTCTTGCTAATGCCATTGAACTTAACAGGATATCGCATGCATATCTTTTTACGGGACCTAGAGGAACCGGTAAAACTTCGACGGCAAGGATTTTTGCAAAATCTTTAAATTGTAAAAAAGGACCTACCGTTAACCCTTGCGGAGTTTGTGAAAATTGTACGGATATTACAAATTCTACACCTATGGACGTTATAGAAATAGATGCCGCAAGCAACAGAAAGGTGGAAGACGCACAAAATATTCTTGAAAAAGTTATGTATGCACCGGTTAACAGTAAATATAAAATTTACATAATTGATGAAGTACACATGCTTTCGCCGACCGCGTTTAATGCTTTGCTTAAAACGCTGGAAGAACCGCCCGAAAATGTTATATTCATTCTTGCTACAACCGAGGTTCATAAAGTCCTCGATACAATAAAAAGCCGATGCCAACGCTTTGATTTTAAACGTATAACAAATAACGATATCGTTAAACATTTGCGTTATATTGCAGACAATGAAAAGATTAATATAACCGATGAAGCTCTGGGGCTTATTGCAAAAAATTCCGCGGGCGGTATGCGTGACAGTATTGCTTTGCTTGACCAGTTGAGTATTTTAGGAAGCAAAGAAGCTATTACCGTTGATGACATAAATAACCTTCTGGGAAGATTATCATTTGATACGCTTTCAATGCTTGCTGATTGTATTATTAACTCTGATTGCAAAAAAGCCCTTGAAGAAATTAATAAAATTTATAATAAAGGCAATGAACCCGTCCAAATTCTTACCAATCTCATTGATTATTTGAAAAATTTACTTGTTGTTAAAAATTCTTCTGATGATATTGCATTTGAAGTAACGGGTTTAAACGAACTGCAAATAAAAAAATTAAAAGAACAGGCTGAAAAGCTTGAAACTCATCAGATTGTTTCACTTACGGAAAAATGCTCGGATCACATAAAAGAAATTAAATCTACCAATAATCCTTCTCTTTGGCTTGAAGTAGCCATAATCGATTTGGCTGATTTGACTGAAAATACTACACTTATGGATTTACAAAACAGAATAGCAAAACTTGAAGCGGGTCAGGTAAGTTCCGAAAGTGTTCATACCTTCAGGCAGCCCGTTCGTAAAGCTGTTTACACTCCGCAAAATATTGTTACGGACAAATCCGAATCCGTAAGTAATAACACTGTCGAAAATAACGTGAATTCATTCGAAAAATCCGATTTTCCAGCGGAAAACGAAAAACCTGTCGAAAAAGAACAGGAATTTTCGCCCATGCCAAAATCAAAATCACAGGAAAATATTGATATATCAGTTTTGTGGGGACAGCTTCTTTCAAATATTCAAAGTGCTCCTACACGTGCCTTGTTAAAACAGTGGGCATCTCCAGTTATAATTTCCCCTGAAGATACCGTTTTAACAATTAAAAATGAAATTTTTCTGAATAAAGTTCAAGCGTCTAAGCAGACCATTCTGGATGCAGTAAATGCCTTGTTCTCACAAAGCGACTCAAAAGTAACCGTAAGACTTCCGCAAAAAGATGATGAACAACCGTCAATTAAAAATGTTAATATTCCCGAACCTCAAAATAATACTCCCGCAGCGGAAACCGTTCCTCAGCCGGATGAAAGTGAGGATGAGCAGGAAGATATAGAGGATGTTCGGGAAGATTTAAAAGAAAATACCAAAGCGGAAGAAAATTTAAGCGAAAATAATACTCATTCAGACAATGTTAACAATATGTTAGACTTATTTGACGGAAAAATAATCGAATAGAATTTTTATTGAATTTCAACGGTATTAAATTTGAAAGCTTCAAAACTCTCCGATAAATATGTTTTTTCAAGTCCAGACGTTTGTTTAAGTTCTTCTAAAAATGTTTTCGTGTCAGGATATTTTTCCCAAATTTCAGGTAAAAAAACGGCTTGATATTTTCCGTCACGAATAATTATTCCGTCTTTATACGGCGTTATATTTTCCAAAAGTTCTTTTTCGTCGGAAAACAAAATTTTTTTCGGCTTGGAAAGTAAAGAGACACTGATACTTATATTTTTAAATTCACTCAAACTTAAAGGAGGAAAATTTTTATCATTAAATGCCGCATCGTGTGCATTTTGTTTTAAATCTTCCGATAATGTTTTTTGCGGAACTGTCGTACCTTTGCGGCCGTGCGGTTTACCCGATAAATTTATTGTTACAAACGATATACCGTTTTGTTCAAACACGCAAGGACTGTTTACGGATTCGGGCGTTCCCAGATGAAGCCCCGACATTATGCTGTTTTTACAAATTTCTTTTACGGTATCCGAATGATACTCTTTTATGTATTGATTTTTGTCTCCTTCATATAAAAACCAGCTTCCGTAACCTACTACCCTTGATGAATTTCCTGTTGACTGCGAGGAATTTGTTAATCCTGTTCTGATAAATGAATATCCGTTATCTTTACAAAAATCAAGCATGGCACATATTCCCACAGCCCCGCAAGCCAATTCGACATCAAAATTCAAGGTTTCGTTATTTTCTATCATTTTTGCGGTGTATAAATCCGTTTTTTCGGCTTGTTTTGCAGGATAAAAATGGCTTAAATCACTTGATATTATAAAACTGTTTTCCTGATTTTTTCGGAAATTTTCTATTGCCCTTTTTAAATATTTAAAATTTTCACAGCCGTACAGTATCGGAACTATTTCGGATTTCGGAAAAAGTTTTTTTATAAAAGGCAGTTGAACTTCGATACCGTATTCATTTTCAAACGCATAATTATTAATCATGCATTCACAAATCCCTGCAAACTCTTTACACAGGTTTGTGTTTACTTTCAAATTGCCGAGTGGTGTTTCAAATTCGTCGTAAGAGCATAACACGCAGCCGAATATTTTTTCGTAATGTGCAGGCGACATAATGAATATATTTTTTGTATTTTTGTTCAAATGACATAAGGCGTTCATTGCGGTTTTGCCGGAGTATGTGTAGCCCGCATGCGGTATAATTACCGCTCTTGTCTGATAGTCATCGTATTTATTTTCAAAATCCTTAAACATTTTCGCAAGTTCATTTTTATCTGCAGGATAAAATGTACCTGCTGCGGTCATTTTTTTGATTTTTTGCATAAATATAATTATAATCCGCTTTAGCGTTTAAACTATAGGATAGCAGGTTAATAGAATGTCGGGCGGAAATTTTTTTATTTCGCTTATTTTAAAATTCATGCATTCATTAATATTATCTATCTTTCTGTAATTAAAACAGGATTTTGATGTGTTATCACCCGTAATTTTCGGAGCGATAAAGTGATAAATTTTATCCGTATATTTCAAAATTTCGCCGTTTAATGTTTCTCCGCTTTCGACCAAAACACTCATTATTTTGTTGTCAAACAGCCATTTTAAAATAAATTCAAGGTCCAGTTTATTGTCGGATACCGGAGTATAAATCAGGTTAATATCACATGAGGAAAATTTGTGTTCGGTATTTTTGTATTTTTCGTCGCAAAATAAAAATATTTTACCTGATTTATATATTTGATAATTCTTATCTGTTTTTAATTCTCTGTCGAGGATAATTTTTTTGTCGTGAAGCATTGTCGGGTTGTCTGCAATAACGGTTGAAGCTGTAGTCAGGATTGCATCATAGTGTTTCCTTATTTTGTAAACTTCTTTTCTTGCCTTTTCCGAGGTAATCCATTTGGAAGAACCGTTTGCACAAGCCGTTTTTCCGTCCAGTGTCGTTGCGGTTTTTATGGCTGTAAAAGTTTTATTATATTTCATGTTTTTTATAAAAACCTCATTCAACTCCAGACATTCCCGTTCGAGAACATTTTCAATAACTTCCACGCCGGCTTGTTTCAGCTTTTTTATTCCTTTGCCGGAAACTATCGGATTAACATCTTTCATGCCTATTACAACACGCTTTATACCGCGTTCGATTATTAAATCAGTGCATGGCGGTGTTTTGCCGTAATGTGTGCAAGGCTCTAAATTTACAATTAAAGTCCCGTCTTTTTCGGCATTATTTTCGATTTTTAACAGAGCATCTCTTTCAGCATGGTTATCACCGTATTTTTTATGATAACCGGTTGATATTATTTCATTATCTTTGTTCAAAACTATGCAGCCTACCAGAGGATTTGGAGAAACATGCCCTTCCCCTTTTTTAGCAAGTTTTATACATTTTTTCATCAAATTGTCATATTGCATAGTTGTATTTTACATTAAAATTTGTTATATTTATACAAGAAAAATTGAGGGAGTTTAATATGGATTTAAAATATATAGGTCACAGTGCTTTTGAAATTAAAACAAATAACAAAACGATATTGGTTGATCCGTTTGTTTCAGTTAATCCCAAGTATAACTGGCATGATTATGAAATAAATGATATTTTTGTAACCCATGCTCATGCCGACCATTTAGGTGCTGCCATTGAAATATCCAAAGAAAAAAATGCTCCCGTTACCGCAGTTGTTGAACTTGCTCAATATTTTGAAAAACAAGGGTGCAGAGCAAACGGTATAAATTTCGGTGCCTGGTTAAAGTATGAATGGGGTAATGCTTTGTTTTATCCCGCATTTCATACATCTTCTTTGCCGGACGGAGGTTACGGCGGCATGGCGGCAAGTATTATTTTCGATATAGAAAATGTGAGAATTTTCCATGCAGGAGATACTTGTCTGACAGGCGAAATGAAAACAATAAAAGAACTTTATGCTCCCGAAATCGCTCTGCTGCCTATTGGCGGTCATTATACAATGGATGTTGAACATGCCGCAGTCGCTGCTAAATGGCTTGGTGCAAAAACTGTTATACCCATGCATTACAATACTTTCCCTAATATTCAGGCCGATTTGGAAAAATTTACCCGCCTTGTCTGTTCTGATAACAGAAATGTTGCGGTTTTAAATCCAAATGAAATATAGTACTTAACAAATAGAAAAAATTTTTGAAATCTATTTACAAATTATTTTTTTATGCTATAATCATTTTGAAAAAGATTTAATAATATTTTAGTATTAAATGAAAAATTAAAGGAGTTAGAGAATGAAAAAATTTTTAGCCGGCCTTATGACATTCAGTTTTATCGCATTTAATACAGTTCCTGTATTTGCTGCGGTAAGTATTTCTGATGTCGGCCAAAACTACTGGGCAAAAACTGAAATTGTAGAAGTTGTTGAAGATGGTATTATGAGTGTTGATTCTTCAAACCGTTTCGCACCGGAAGAAGTAATGACCCGTGTAGAATTTGTTAAAGCTTTATTGAAAGTTTTGACAAATGACAATTTGGACGTAACAATTAAAAATCAATTCTCGGATGTTTCAAAAGCAAATCCGGATTATGACAACATTTTACGTTCTCAACAGTTAGGTTTGGTTTACGGTTATCCCAACGGTACTTTCCAACCCGGAAAAAATATGTTAAGATCTGAAGCTCAATCCGTAATCAGCCATATCACTAAGGATGCTACTACTGATACTTCCGTATTATCTCAATTTACGGATGCTGCAGCTGTTCCTACCTGGGCTAAAAAAGTCTATGCAAAAACTATAGGTTACGGTATTTATGTAAACTATCCCGATACAAGAGAATTGAGACCTTCAGACTGTCTTACAAGAGCAGAAGCTGCTGTTCTCCTTGCAAGATTAAAAGACAGATTAGGTCTTGTTAAAAAAGAATACCTCGGTTCTGATGCAATTCTTGCAGTAGAACACTTGGATAAAGTAAGCAGAAAAGTTAAAAATGATGTTGTTAACATTACTGAAAGAAGCAATGTAATTACTAAAGACAATGTTATCCTTGTTGCATTTGATGAAAAATTCAAACAAAAATTGAGTGCTACTGGTGATGTTGTTTCTTTCGTTGCACCTGAAGACCTTTATACTCAGGAAGGTACTTTGGTAATCCCTGCTAATTCTAAATTTACAGGCAAAGTTATCGATGTCACAAACCCGAAATGGTTCAACAAAAACGGTAGAGTTTACATTCAATTAGAACAACTTGTATTACCTTCAGGTCAAGTTTCTAAATTCTGTGCTAAACCTTTCTACAAAAATTATGAACTTAAAGAAGGTCCTTGGATGACAGCAGGTAAAATCTTACTTTACACTGTAAGCGGCGGTGCTGTTGGTACAGGTGCAGGTGTAGGTTTTGCCTTCATACCTGATCCTACAAAAATCGGTACAGGTATTGCTATCGGTGCTCCTGTAGGTGCTGCTGTCGGTTTAGTTACAGGTTTGGTAACTCCCGGCTTGAACTACAACGCTAAGAAAGGCGAAGAAATCGAAGTTATATTACTTGAAGATGCAAGTATTGCAAAACAAGCTTTATAATCTGTGATTTAAAAATAAACTGATAAGGGTACTACCTTCGGGTTAGTACCCTTATCTTTTTGTATCTCGTATTAAAGATTAAAGACGATTACAATAATTGTGTAAATATCAATTTTACTTGTTTTAGTTATTAATTATGGGAGTACATTATGAAAAAATTGTTTATTTCATTAGCTTTAATCGGTGCGGTTGCATTTTCTTCTCAGGGAGCGTTTGCGGCATGGGAAGGTATTCAGTCCTTAAATCCTTTACCTTACCTGTCATACTTAAATCCGCTGCCATACTTCGGAATTGGTGAAAATAAAACCAATTTCAGCTTAAATCCTTTTAAAGGATTTAAAAATTGTGACAAATGTCAGGTAAGAAAGACAGAATGTAATACTTGTACGGGTGCTGCCGCTCCGATATGTCCTAATTGTGTTAAAACATTTAATAATCAATGTTCACAATGCGGTAAAATTCCGGCTCCGAGAATTTATGTACAGCAGCCGACCTGCCCTTGTATGAAAAACAGATACTAAAAACTCAGCCCTCCATTATTTTAAAAGCCGTCTGTTGACGGCTTTTTTTTTATAAATCCATATTTTTCAGTGTAACAAATATTTTATCAGTAATTTTTCTTATGTACTCCTGGCTTACCATTCCGTTTATAACTGCGTCAGAAATCTCATAAGCGGGGCGGATATACTGTTGAGCCGTTTTGTTAACATCTTGGAACTGTAAATCTGCGGCTTTCCCTGTTTTTCCTCTCAGAGCAGCTCTTTTGTACCATCTTTCTTTTATTACTTCAAGCGGGGTAAAGACGTAAACTTTAACGTCCATTATTTCGCGTAAACCTTCGTTAAGAACGTATAACCCTTCCGTTAATAATACTTTTGCGGGCTTTTTAACATCTCCGTCAGGGTCTGATTTGCATGTTACAAAATCATATTTCGGAGAAACGATTTCCACTCCGTTTTTCAAGTTGATTAGATGTTCTTTCATTAAATCAAGGTTAATAGCCTTCGGGGTGTCAAAGCTAAATCCCGTCTTGAATAATTCTTCGTAACTTCCCGCTTCTTCCAATTCTTTGGAAGTGTCTTTGTAGTAATCATCGCATCTTATAACTGTGTATATGCCTTCTTTTTTGCTTTTTACACAGGCATTAATCGTGTTATCAACAAAAACCGTTTTCCCCGAGGCACTTTCACCGGTTATTCCGATAAGAAATGTCTTTTTCTTTTCCTGAACGACTTTTCGTGCGATATTCATTATTAAATTGTCGGATATTTTCAAAAATAGCGGTTGAACTTCTTTTTTATCTTCTTCCAAAATCTTTTTCAGAGCATCAACAATACTTGATATTACTTCCATATCGCGTCTGTTTGAATAGTAGTCATAACTTGTTAATTTGAAATCATTGCTCATACTTCAATATTTCCCCGCAACTCCTTATTCTTTATATTTTACTGTAAAGTTGTTATAATATCTTACAATAATGAATTTTTGTAACAATATTTTTTAAATTATTAAAGAAATTAAAAAATTTGCCGATATATTTCATGTAAAGAAAAAGAGGAGTATGTTATGTATCATGACAAAATTTTTGAAAATGCGTTGAGTGAAGTTAAAAACGAAGGCTATACGGCTTTAAAAAATGAAATAGGTGCTATGGAAACCTTAATCGAAAAGTTTTTAACAAAAATATTTGAATCTACTTCGGGTATATCGGAAAGAGATTTCAATTTAACTTCAATGTAAAAAAGCCTCAATGAGGCTTTTTTTTATTATGAATGTTTTTTCTTTGATTTTTCTTCTTTTTCGTAAATTTCAGCTAATTGGTTAAAGTTGTATATTGCTGCTTGTGTGTTAAGGTCAGGGTTTACTTTGTTTTCTTCAATTCTTTTTGCCGTAAGGCTCAAGATTTTTTTTGCATTATCAGGACTTTTTATGGCTTCATTAGCTGCCTGAATAGATTGTTTTTCCATGTGTCTTTCAAGTTCTGTCGGGCCTAATGCTTTGTTAAGGCATTTTCTTGTCAGATAACTTGTTGCAAATCCTGCCGCAACTCCTATAAATCCGCCTATAGCCGTACCTATTGCCGTTCCTATCGGGCCGCCTATTGCTGTTCCTATCGTTGCTCCGATTTTTGCACCAGCAATTCCTCCGACTTTCATACCGACTGCAAAGCTTGCCGCTTCGGCACCGGCAGTTAAAGCGGCTCTGCCGAGTTGTCTTGTACCTGCCGCACTTCCGCATGTTTTGTATGTTTTAACTATTTCAGGTGTTTGTGCCGCAAATGCTATTGCCGCATAAAGTCCGTTACCGCCTTTTAAAAGTTTGGTGCTTTTTCTGAACAACGGTGAACTTACTGATTTTTCCGCTATTTTTTTATTCAAATAATTATAGCCTGTATATTTTTTAACCGAAGCTAACGCTTTTCCTCTTAAAGTTACAGGCTTGATTAAACCTGCTTCTTTTGCCTTAATAACATCCAAATTGGCTTTTGCTACCGCTTCATCGATTTTGTTCAAATATCCTTTAAGTTCAGTACCTTTTGCGGATTTTGCTTCTTCTATCAATGTTCTGACATCTTTGTAATATTCTGATTTTGCCAATTTATTGTTGAATTTAAGAATATTATTAGGACTCATTTTTTTCATTTCTTCGGGTGTAAGTCTTTTAATTTCCGAATATTTGCCTGCAAGACTTTCTATTTCCCCGTTTCTTTCTAAGTAAAGTGCATTTTTAAATATATTGTTGCTTTTAATTTGTTGTTTTCTCAATTTTCTAAGTTCTGCAGCTTTTTTTAATTCTTCCCAGGCATTGGAATAATTTCCCTTATTTGAAATAAGCCAGTTACCGCCTTTTAAAGCTTCACCGCCAAGGCAGAGAGTGCCAGCAAATGCTATATCCCGACCGATTGACCCCTGCTCAACTCCTGTCAGACTTCCGCCTAACCCGTAGTAGGCTGCTTTTCTGTATAATTCATGTAACTGAACAGTGTTTACTGACATTTTCTATATCTTTCCCCGTTAATTTATTTAATATCCCCTTATATAATATATAAAAAATTTTATCGGTTAATTATTGCTTATTCCGAAAGAAATGTTAACAAATGTAAAAAACAGGTACTGTATAATACCTGTTTTTTTAAGTTATTTATTGCTTTAATTTAAACATAAGTGTTCAAATTGAGTCCGTAGCCGCCGGCAAGAGCATTTTGTATCTGCATTAACTGTTCTTTTGTCATTGTCGGATTGTATATAGACGGGTCAAACATATTAAATGAAGTATTATTTACATTTGATGTGTTGTTATTGTTCACGTTATTTGCGTTTTTAGCTTCTGCAGTGCGTTCGGAATAACTTTTCCCGACTATTTTTCTTGTAATTAAATCACCGATTATGTAACCTACGGGTGCTCCCAGCGGCCCTAAAAGTGCTGCAGCTATTGTACCGAGAACCATGCCGCCGCCAAGTCTTGCACCTGCCTTTACGACTTCAGCCATACCGGATACAATGCCTTCATTTGCCGTTGCTTTAATTATATTCGGAATTTCCGTTAAAACTATTAACGCAGTACCTATTAAAGGCAATCTTTTTCCAAGACCTTTAAAAAATCCTTTTGTTCCGCCCCAGAATTGATTTTTTCCTGCTTTAGCGGCTTGTTTGCTTCCTTCTTTTACGGCTTTGCGTATTACTTCGGGAGTGGTTTTTATTGCTTCCTTTGTACTTTTCCAAAAACCGCCATGTTCTTTAATTAATGTTTCATTATGTCTTTCGCCTGCTTTGAAAGCATCTTTAAGCTGTGTCCAAAAATCTTTGAAATATTTCCCGCCTGTTCTTTTACCTGCGCCTTTTTTAACACCGTAAAAAGAGTCTTTTAAGGTTTGTGTTACCGTTTCCGCACCCGTTCCCAGAACCAAATCAGGATAAAGTCGTAATGCTTTTTTACCGTAATGTGAAATATCGTTTAATGTAACAGAACCGATACCCATAATCTACCTACTTTAATTTTATAACCTACCTTATATTTATAAAAAAATTTTTCTTTATTAAATTGCCTGAAAAAAATATTTTGTTAACAATTCGTAATATTTTTTAGTTTACAAATGCGGCAAAAAAATGTATAATCAGCTTGTGTATACAAGTAACGGTAAAATTTTTATAGAATCTGACGACCAATGTATGAATTGCACTAATTATGTAAGAGGTGTTTCTTGCCCCTTGCTTACCGCATTAGGTTTAGGTGTTGTTTACATTGAAAATTCTTTAAAGGTTGTTGATTGCGGTTTTTATAAAAAATTTGAACGTAACCTGCATATAGTAAGTGACGGGGAAGATAGTCAGTGAGAAGAATAACTTTAATAAACGGCGACGGCATAGGGCCTGAAATATCTGATGCCGTAATAAAAATAATAGATGCCTCAGGATTAAAAATTGATTGGGATATTCAAACGGCAGGTGCGGATATTATAGAAACGGAAGGTACTCCGCTTCCCGAAAGAGTTTTAAACTCAATAAAAGAAAATAAAATCGCTCTGAAAGCTCCTGTTACGACTCCCATTGGCAAAGGTTTTCGTTCGGTTAACGTTAAATTACGCAAAGAACTTGATTTATATGCCAATTTAAGACCTTGCAAAAACCTTGTTAATGTTAAAACCAAATTTGATAACGTTGATATAGTCGTCGTACGGGAAAATACGGAGGACTTGTATGCGGGAATTGAAAGACAGGTTGATGTTGATACTGCTGAAAGTATAAAACTGATTACCCGAAAAGCTTCGGAAAGAATTTGTAAATTCGCATTTGATTATGCCGTTCAAAATTCACGCAGCGAAGTATGCGTTGTTACAAAGGCTAACATTATGAAGCTTTCTGACGGTTTATTTCTTGACTCTTTCAGAAATGTTTCTCAAAACTACCCTCAAATAAAAAAACGTGAAATTCTTGTGGATAATTTATGTATGCAGCTGGTTCAAAACCCTGCTCAATTTGACGTTTTGGTTTTGCCTAATCTGTACGGGGATATTGTTTCGGATTTATGTGCAGGGTTAATAGGCGGTTTGGGAGTAGCAAGAGGAGCAAATATCGGAGAAAATTATGCGGTATTTGAGCCTGTTCACGGCTCTGCCCCCGATATTAAGGGCTTGAATAAAGCAAATCCTACCGCATTGCTTCTTTCTGCGGTTGAAATGCTCAAGTATATCGGGGAAAGAGAGTATGCCGAAAATATTGAAAATGCTTTATATAAAACATTCAAAAACGGGTGTTTTACTTCGGATTTGGGCGGTAATCTCGGAACAAACGAATTTTGCCAAAAAATAATTGAAAATCTCTGATATTATTTTATTCAAGTCCGAGGTCTCTTAAAAACCTTTTGTTGTCAGAGAGTTCAAGAAGTTTTTCATCGTCCGTAAGATTAATTATTCCCTGCTGTTCAAGTTCATTTACCATATCGATATGTGAAGTATTTTCTGGGTCGGAAAGCACAAGTTTTGAAAAGTTTCTGATATCTTTTTCCCGCTCGTACAGCTTAACTGCGTTACGGGTCAATTTATTTAAAAATATACTTTCTCTTTGCTCAAAATTAACGTCAATAGGGTTTATAGCCGCCGAGGTACTTTTTTTATTTTTATCAATGTTTAATTTTTCCGCAATTTTTTTGAATATCATTGATTTACACTTCCCTATCAGACATTATACATTACATTGTCAAAAAATCAATAATTCTTAATATTTGGTAAAGTTTACTCATCATCTTGATTATAACTTTTCTTTAAATTATAATACTTGCGTAAAAAAGCAAAAATGAAAGAGGTTTGTAATGCTTGATATTAAGATGATTAGAGAGTACCCCGATAAAGTAAACGAACTTTTGAAAAGAAGAAATCCTGAACTTTCCGTGGATGAAGTTTTACAAATTGATATTGAACGCAGAAAAGTGCAGACTCAGGCTGATGAATTACGTGCCAAAAGAAAAAACGAGTCTCAAAAAATAGGCTTAATGAAAAAAAACGGTGAAAATACAGATGCCGTACAGGAAGAAGTAAGAAAACTCGGGGAAGAAATAAAAACACTTGAAGAAAAAGAAAAAGAATTTGACGAAAAACAAAGAAATATACTTTTGAATATCCCGAACATTCCCGATGAAACCACACCGATAGGCTTGTCAGAGGATGATAATGTTGAAGTTTCAAGATGGGGCGAGCCGAGAAAATTTGATTTTGAATTTAAAGCTCACTGGGATTTGTGCGAAGAAAAAAAACTTGTCGACTTTGAACGCGGTGTAAAGCTTTCTCAGAGCAGATTTATTTTATATCGCGGTAAAGGTGCAAGGCTTGAACGTGCTATAATAAGCTTTTTCCTTGATTATCATACTCAGGAACACGGTTATGAGGAAATATTACCGCCTTTTATGGCAAATTCTTCAACTATGACAGGTACGGGACAACTGCCGAAATTCAGGGAAGATATGTATAAGTGTGAAGATGAAGATTTATTTTTAATCCCCACTGCGGAAGTTCCCGTTACAAATATTTATGCGGGTGAAATATTGCAGGAAGAAGATTTGCCTAAATATATGACTGCTTATACGCCGTGTTTCAGACGCGAATCGGGTTCTGCAGGAAAAGATACCCGCGGACTTATAAGAGTACATCAATTTAACAAAGTTGAACTTGTTAAACTTTGTACACCCGAAACAAGTAAGGATGAACACGAAAAATTAACTCAAAATGCCGAAAAAATGCTTCAATTGCTTGAACTTCCTTACAGACGGGTCGCATTATCAACAGGCGACATCGGATTTTCAGCTAACAAATGCTTCGATTTGGAGGTTTGGATGCCTTCATACGGAACTTATAAAGAAATTTCCAGCTGTTCTAATTTCGGTGATTATCAGGCAAGACGTGCAAATATCAGATATCGTGACAAAGAAACGGGCAAAACAAGATTTGTTCATACCCTAAACGGCTCAGGTCTGGCTGTCGGCAGAACATTCGCGGCGATAGTTGAAAACTTCCAGCAAGCCGACGGAACAATTGTTATTCCCGAAGTCTTAAGGAAATACACAGGTTTTGACAAGATATAAAAAAAACTCCCGAAAGGGAGTTTTTAAGTTTTATCGTAATTTATTTACGCTGATTAAATTTTTTTCAGTTTAGCAATTTGTTTATCCACTTCATTTTTTAGTTTTTCAGCTTTTTTACAAACACGCGATAAAAATTTTATCGGAGATTCAAAATATCTGACCTGATTATAGCTTTTAAATAATGGTTTCGGAATAAATGATAAATTTTTGCGTATATGACCTCCGACATCTACTGACGGATGTGCAACCGCATGAAGTAATTCCTTGCTTATTTCAGATGATACGTAAACATCAACGGATTTATTTCGGTTAAATCTTTCAACAATTTTTGACAAATCATATATCATTTCCTGTGATAAAGATTCTTTCAATATACGTGATGCATTTTCGCTTATATGAATAGCACCGAATGCAGGGTTTGTTTGATGGTTATTAAAATTACCGTTAAAATTTACGTTCATAAAAATTCTCCTTATAGTTGCTTATTAAAAATTCATCTTATTTAAAATTTCTTCTTTTTTTATAATTCTGGCTTCTTCTTTATCTGCAACCTTTGCCAATTTTTTAATAAATTTAACGGGGCTGCTATTAAATAACCAGCTGAAGATATTTTCCGAATAGTATTTATGAAAATCATTGAGGGCGTCCGGTGTTCGCAAATAGACATTAGCACTCAGTAGTTCACCCGTTTCTTTGTCAGCAAAAAGCCTTATGTCAACTTTAGAGTTTTTTTCTTGCTTTTTAAAAATGTCGTTTATTATTTCAACATCCTTTAAAGATTTTATTCTGGATTTGAGTACACGTTTAACATTATTATCGCCTAAGTGTATTGCCATACCGAATTGCGGTTTTGGGCAGTTGCAATTCAAGTTTGTCTGCATATTATTTTCCCTTTCTTTTTTATTTTTATTTGTTAAAAATTCATCTTATTTAAAATTTCTTCTTTTTTTATAATTCCGGCTTCTTCTTTATCTGCAACCTTTGCCAATTTTTTAATAAATTTAACGGGGCTGCTATTAAATAACCAGCTGAAGATATTTTCCGAATAGTATTTATGAAAATCATTGAGGGCGTCCGGTGTTCGCAAATAGACATTAGCACTCAGTAGTTCACCCGTTTCTTTGTCAGCAAAAAGCCTTATGTCAACTTTAGAGTTTTTTTCTTGCTTTTTAAAAATGTCGTTTATTATTTCAACATCCTTTAAAGATTTTATTCTGGATTTGAGTACACGTTTAACATTATTATCGCCTAAGTGTATTGCCATACCGAATTGCGGTTTTGGGCAGTTGCAATTCAAGTTTGTCTGCATATTATTTTCCCTTTCTTTTTTTTTTTATTTCTAAAACCCGTAAAAATATTTTTTGCTACTTTGTGTAACAAAATTTTACATGTCTTGATTTTTAAGGCATAATAAAGTCATGTATACATTTCCGTTTGAACTGGATGAATTTCAAAAAGAGGCTTGTGAACATATAAACAACGGCAAAAGTGTTGTTGTATGTGCTCCTACGGGGGCGGGTAAAACCGTTATTGCTCAACATGCCATTCATAAAGCTCTGGAAGAAAATACAAGAATTTTTTATACAACACCGCTGAAAGCTTTATCTAATCAAAAATATTATGACTTCGGCGAAAAATACGGTACCGATAAAGTCGGACTTTTGACCGGCGATACTTCGATTAACCGAAACGCACAAATTGTTGTTATGACAACGGAGGTTTTCAGAAATATGCTTTACGGTACAAACTTCGGTTCCGTAAAAGACAATATGAAAGACGTAAAATATGTTGTCCTTGACGAAGTTCATTATATGAATGACGAGCAAAGAGGTACTGTTTGGGAAGAAAGTATTATTTATTGTCCGACGAATGTTCAGATAATAGCTTTGTCGGCTACTGTTGCCAATGCCGAAGAACTTACCGCATGGATTAACACTGTCCACTCAAAAACCGAACTTGTTAATACTGATTTTCGTCCCGTTCCTTTGAAATTTTATTATTTTGACAGCTCTCAGCCCGATAAACTTTTGCCTTTACTGACTCCGAGCGGACAATTGAACAGTAAAATAAAACCCGAAAAACGAGTTTTCGGCAAGAAATTGCAAAATAAAAAATCGCCTGTGAGAAATGTCGTAAGAAACCTTCTGGAAAGAGACATGCTTCCCGCGATTTACTTTACTTTTTCAAGAAAAAAATGTGATGAACAAATGGAAAAATGTGCTTCGTTGGATTTAATTACCAGAAGCGAAAGAGCGGAAATTCAGCAGTTTATAGATGAATATATCGCAGAAAATCCGCATTTATACAATAACAAGCATATAGAATATTTATTATGCGGAGTCGCATCTCATCATGCGGGACTTTTGCCTGCATGGAAAAACCTTGTCGAAAAACTTTTTCAGAAAGGCTTGATAAAGGTTGTATTTGCAACTGAAACTCTTGCCGCAGGTATAAATATGCCTGCTCGTTCTACCGTTATAAGTTCGACAAGCAAGCGTACCGACAGCGGACACAGAATGCTTACGGCTAGTGAATTTCTGCAAATGTCAGGCAGAGCGGGAAGAAGGGGAATGGATGAAGTAGGTTACGTTACGGTTGTCGGAACTCAGTTTCAGTCGCCCGAAGAAGTTGCGGAACTCGTATTGAGCGATGCAAACCCGCTTGAAAGCCGTTTCTCACCTTCTTATTCTATGGTGCTTAATTTGCTGCAAAGGTTTAGCCTTGATGAAGCTAAAGAACTTATCTTAAAAAGTTTCGGATATTTTTCATCAGGCTCACGCCTGCTCCCGCTTTTAAAGGCGAGAGAACAAATTAAAAACGATATTAAATCCCGCGAATTTATTTGTCCTTATAAACATTCCGACAGCGACTTACACGAATATGATAAAATCAGACATATTTACGTGCAAAACAGACAGACTTACAAGAAAATTTGCAAGCAGGAACGCTATAAAAAAAGACCGCTTTCCGATGAAGTTGTTAAATTCGGAAAAGAAACTAATGCGTTGCTAAAAAAAATGCATATAATGCCGTGTGACAGTTGTAAATTATATAAAAAACACACAAAAAATGTTGAGGTAAAAGAGCGATTTACTGTCCGATACGAAAAATTGGAAAAAGAGATAGAAAAACAACGCGATATTTTTTGGAATAAATTTCTCGCTCACAGAAGCGTTTTGATTGATGCAGGCTATTTGCGTGACGATTATCCTACCGAATACGGTATTACTACTTCTCAAATACGCTCAGAAAATGAATTTTTTCTTTCGCAAATAATTTTTTCCAATGTTCTGGAAGAACTTTCTCCCGCACAGCTTGCTGCGGTTATCTGTGCGGTTACCACGGAAGATTTAAGAATTGATATACCGTATTTACCGCTTTCCGAACCCGTGAGAAAAACTTTAAATCAAATACGTAATATAAGACGGCGTGTTGATAAAATTCAAAGCAGATATTCAGTTGATGCTCCAATGTATATTAACCCTTATTTTAGTTCTCTTATTGAGTTATGGGTTGAAGGTGCCGACTGGGAAAATATCAGCGAACAAATCGAGAGTATAGGTGAAGGTGATATTGTACGTTCTTTTAAAAGAGTTGTCGATGTATTAAGACAGTTTACGACTGTTTCTAATATTCCCGAAGCCCTTGTATTTACCGCTCGGGATGCAATTGAAAAAATATTGCGAGAACCTGTTGACGCCGATTAATGTTTGCAATTAACCCGATTGTAGATTACAAATTTGTTTATTCATGTTAGATTTAGTATAGAGGCAGATATGAAAATAGCTTTGTTAAATCACGGATGTGCAAAAAATCTTGTCGATAGCGAACTAATGCTCGGAATTCTTTCACAACGCGGGCATGAGATAACATTGGATGAAAACGATGCCGAAATCGTCGTTGTTAATACTTGTTCTTTTATTCATGATGCGGAAAAGGAATCTGTTCAAGCTATATTACGGCTTGTTCAGGAAAAAAAGAAAGTTATTGTTGCGGGATGTTTGGCACAGAAGTATAAAGACGAATTAAAGAAAGCTATCCCCGAACTTGCGGGTATGGTAGGGACTTCTGATATAGCGGACATTGTTGAAGTTGTCGATAAGGTTTCAAACGGAAAACGTAAGGATTATATCGCAAGAATTTCCGAAAAACCCGATTATATTTATCCTGAAAATATAGAAAGACAACAGATTACCGTCGGTGCAAGTTCTTATATAAAAATTGCCGACGGCTGTAATTATCATTGCGGGTATTGTATTATCCCTCAGCTTAGAGGTGAATATCATTCCCGTCCGCTGGAAAATATTATTGAAGAAGCGAAAGGACTTGTTGCAAAAGGTGTTACGGAAATAGATTTAATCGCACAGGATACAACAGGTTACGGAATTGATTTGTACGGCAAAAATTCACTTCCCGTTCTTCTTGAAGAACTGGACAAAATAGACGGACTCGGATGGATAAGAGTTATGTATGCTTATCCTACGCAGATGAATGATGAACTTATTGAAACTATTGCAAGACTTAAAAAAGTCGCGAAATACATTGATATTCCGCTTCAGCATTCAAATTCAGAAATTTTGAAAGCAATGAGACGACCTGTTATGGATTATGAAGAATTAATTAAAAAAATACGCGATAAAATACCTGATGTTGCAATACGTACGGCATTTATTGTCGGATATCCCGGCGAAACGGATGAACAGTTTGAAGAACTCTATAATTTTGTAGAAAAAATAAAATTTGATAAAATGGGCGTTTTTGAATATTCACATGAAAAAAATACCGCATCTTATGATATGCAAAATCAAATTCCCGCAAAGATTAAAAAAGCACGTCGTAACAGGTTAATGGCATTGCAAAAAAATATTTCCCGTGAAATAAACAAAAAATATATCGGTAAAACAATTCCCTGTATTGTAGAAGGGTATACGGACGACGGACTTATTATTATGCGGAGTGAATATGATGCTCCCGAAATAGACGGACTTGTTTATGCAAAATCCGAAAAGAATGTTGTGCCGGGTGATTTTGAAAATGTTCTGATTAATAATGCCGATTATTATGATTTGTTCGGGAAATTAGTTTAGTTTATAGTATAATACTTATGTTGATATTTACGGGAAGTATATTGTCATGGAATATATAGAAAACAGAGAAGTTGAAAAAGAACAGTTAAAAGCGATATTTAAGGATATTTTAAAATATTCACCTTCCAAATTATGCGGAATGCTGGGGAACGCTGTTATTGTCCCTGTTTATACAAGCTTGTTGTCGCCCGAACAATACGGCTTATACTCTATTTCTATAGCACTTTTATCCTTCTTATGTATTCTGTTTTCGGATTGGGTTGGATTATCCGCTTTGAGATTTTTCCGCAGACATCAGTTAACCGACGATATGCCAAGATATTTAACTACTATTGTTATGATTTTGTGTATAAATCTCTTTTTAATGCTGTTAATAACTTTTATATTCAGGGATAATTTTTATTCCTTTTTCAAAATACCCGTAAAATATTTTTTGGCTATATTAATTCTTATTTTACCTGTTGCTGTCAGAGCGTTGCTTTCTCAACTCTTAAGAGCACAGCTTAAATCTTTGTCTTTTACGTTAACAACCATAGTTAATCAGTTTTTAACAATCTTATTATCCGTGTTTTTTGTAAAATTCTTTAATTTAGGTGCCATGGGTTTGCTTCTGGGTATGGGTGTTTCTATATCTTTAATTGATTTACTTTTGATTTATCAGAGTAATATTTTAAAATGGTTTAAGTTACAAAAAATCGAGTGGCATTCCGTAATGCCTGTATTCAAATACGGTGTTCCGATTGCTGCAACTTCTTTAAGTGCATGGATTATTAACCAGAGTAACAAGTTTATTATGAACAGTATACACGGTTTTTCTCAGGTCGGTATTGTAGGTGTTGCTTACGGTTTAACTTTACCTCTGTTAATGACGGTATTTTCGGTTATTACCGTTGCCGCTATACCGAGAATAATTAATATGTACGAAGAAAAAATTGATGTAAGACCTATTGTGTCACGTTTTACCGGATATTATATTTTAACGGCATTACCGATAATTACTATTATATCGGTATATTCTGTTGATTATGTACAATTACTTTCTTCCAACGAGAACTTTTATATAGCTTTCAAATTAATCCCGTATTTTGCTTTCGGCACATTTTTCATGGCTTTGACGGATTACACAACATTGCAATATCATCTGGCTAACAAGACTTATATTGACTTCATTATAAAGTTAATATCAGGGATTATAAATATTGCGATGAATATAATTTTAATTCCAAAATACGGTTTGGTCGGTGTGGGAATTGCAACGCTTTGTGCTAATTTTATTTACTTTTTCCTGAGTGCCGTTATTGTTTTGCCGGGGTTGAGAATAAAATTTCCCGTTGCGGCAATGTCTAAAATATTTATTTCCTTCATACCTTTTGCCGGCGTATATTATCTTTTCAGACAAACTGAAAATATACCGGCATTATTTCAGATGATAATTTTAGGCGGAATTTTCTATTTAACTTATTGGCTTATCAGTGCTGCCCTTAATAAACGTGCGGTTTAGTGCTTAATATTTGTTAATAATATAGCAAAAATTTTTATTCAGGATATTTTTAATCTGACAGGATAAATTTGAAGTTTCGGATTTATTAAGTATTATGAAAAAGTAGTTACTGATAATAGAAATAAAGTTTTCCTCTTGGTAAAATATATGTGCGAAATATATAATAGTTTAATATGTAAATATAAATTGAAAGGGTGCAAAAGCATGATTAAATCAGTTAAAAAGGGACAGAAGTTAAGTGCCGCAATATTAACGGTTTTACTTATAATGCAGCAATCTTTTTGTGTGCAGGTAATGGCCTCCCAAATATCAGGAGTTCAAGGAACACAAAACCCTAACGGGCCGGGACAAATATTTGATATTGAACCTACTGCCAAAAACGGTGATATAGGATTTAGAAAATACAAAAATTTTGATTTAAGCGAACAAGATATTGCTAACCTTATTTTCAAATACGGTCAGGATAATGTGGAAAAATTCGTTAACCTTGTTTCTAATCAGGTTAATATTCAAGGTATTTTGAATACAATGCGTGACGGCAATTTTTATAACGGTCATGCGGTATTTATTTCACCAAACGGTGTTGTTGTAGGTGCAAGCGGTGTTTTAAACGTAGGCTCTCTTTCCGTTTTAACTCCGACACAAGAAAGCTTTGATAAACTTAAAGGTGATATAGATAATCAACCTAACCTTATTCAAAATTACGAATCCGCACTTGTTCCCGGTAACGGTGCCGTAAAAATTGAAGGTAAAGTTATTGCACGTGATTTGGTTGATATAAAAGCTGCTGATGTTAATGTTACACCTAACGGAACAGTTTTTTCCGGTGTTAATGATGTTACTGCCCTGAATTCACGTAATCAAGCCGAACTTTTATTTAATAATCTTGTTAACACAAGTAATATGACAGACGGAAATACTTTTGAAAGCGATAAGGGCAGTATTTCAATAAAATCTTACGGTGCTGACGGCGGTTCAAAAATCGAAGGCGAACTTAAAAACTTCGGTAAAGGTGATATTAAAATTTCAAACAGTGGAAGCAAAGGTGTTGATGTAACAAAAAATATTTCCAATAAAAACGGAAGAACGGTAATTGAAAATACGGGTAACGGAGGAATTAAAATCAGCGGAATTATTAATTCAAAAGGTATTGATATTAATAACTCCTCATCTGACGTTTTGATAGGTGATAATTCCGATAAAAATAATTATTTAACATCTTCTGCCGATGTAAATATCAATATACAAAACGGAAACCTTTTAAATAATTCGGGTTCCGTAAAAACGCTTATTAAAACTACCGATAACGGTAATTTGAATATCAGCGTTCAAAACGGTAAAATCGGTGAAGAAGTCGGGCCTTGTGACGGCGGTATTTGTACGGGTATTGGCGACGGCGAAAGAGATTTAACAAAATCCGTTAATACTTCAATCGACGGTAAAATAAATGCAAAAAGTACCGGCTCAAATTCAGTTATTAATATGGCAAGTCTTGATAAGGATATGCACATTGACAAAATAGAATCCGACGGCAGAGTTATTCTTCTTGCCGATACTGCCGATTTATCCCAAAAGGGAACCGTGGCTTATGATGTTTTAAATTATTCGTCTGATAATACTCAGCCAAATGTCAAAGGTAAAGGAATTTCAATTATTTCAAGCGGCAATATCGGAAGTGTGGACAAAAAATTAACTTTTGTCCAAACTGCGGGAGATTTTAATGATACTGCATGGAATGCCGATAAAACAAATTATACGCCTGATGCACAATACGGTGTTGAAATGCTTGCAATAAAAGATATTAATGTTAAAGGTCTTGATAATGCGGACGGTACGAAAAGTGACACTAATGTATGTGCTATGATTTCAAAAGAAGGCAGTATTAATGCTGAATTTTCAGGTGATACATATATCAGAGAAATAAATGCGGATAAAAATATTAATTTGACAACTCTCGGTAATAAAATGTATATCGAAAATCTCGGTACTACACCTACGTATTCTCAAGATTACTACGGGCCTAACGGAAATGTATCTCCCGACAGAGTTAAAATTTCCGCACTGGATTTAGGAACTTCATGGCCTGATAATCCTGCTGATTCAACCGTTGTAATCAAAAACGGCAGTATAGGCGGTGACGGTAATCTTCGCCCGAGTGCAGATCAGGATTTGACTGTGGCGGCAGACAATGTTTATGTTGACGGTAAACATTTCCACATGGGTAATGACAGAAACGGCGGGCCTTCGTTTGTCGAAGATGATGCTTCAACAAATCGTTTAACAAATCCTTCTCAAGATAAGGAAGTTTCTATAAGAGTAAAAGCGGTAAGACCGAATGATGTTGAAGCTGCGGGACATAACCGTAACGAACGTAATTACTATTACGGCGGAAGTTCACAAGGCGGTAATTCCGACTATGATGTCGACGGTAATCCTTTGCCTGATGAACAAAAAGGCGGTGAAAATGATGATGATAACATTGTAGTTCCGTCAACAGGTTCTGTACCGACGGCAAATAATGATAATACAATGTCATCCGACGATGTATACCGCGATTTGTGGAAACAAAGATTAGCTGAGGACAATGTTGATTCTATTGATAAACGTCAATACATGAGATTTAGCGTTGAAAACAACAGACATCCCGTTTCGCTTGCTCAAAACGCTCAAATCGACAGTTTGATAGATATTTCCAGAGGCGGTGTAGCAGTACATCATAACCATACTTTAAAAGTAGGTGATGTTGTCCCCGTTAAAATTAACTACGGAAATCTGGCAATTAATACAGATGTTAAAGTAGTTACGGCGTCTGACAGGAGAGCCGGTGCGGAATTTATAAATCTTGACCAAGCGACCGCTAACAAACTTCTGTATATGAATGTTATGTTGGAAGAAGCTGAAACGGCTATGTTGAACAAACAAAACCTGTCTTATAATAAATAATAAAAATAATTATTAACAAAAAAAAGAAGATAAATAAAAATTTATCTTCTTCTTTTTTTATGCATATTTTCTTGCCAGATATTGACTTACGCCGTTTCTGTATTTATTGTTCCGTTGAATTAATGCTATTGCCGTGGGGCTGAGTGTTGTATCATGATATGATGCATATTGTACTACATTGTTTTGAGCAGGCATAATTCTACCCAGAGTTGAACCGAGTGCTTGAATATTATTTCCTAATTTCTGCATTTTTTCTATGGCTTTTTTGTCAAAAGTAAATTTTTTGACATTTTTACCGACTGTTTTTCCTGCATTTTGCGTTGCAGTTTGTGTTGCTTTTGCAGTTACATTATTTAATGTGTTGTCAGCTTTGTTTCCTGCGGCAGTCAATGCACCCTTGTAAGAATGAATATCTGCTTTAGACATTTGTTTTTGAAGGCTGGCAGCTGTTTCTTTGCGTGCTTCTCTTTTGGATAATCCGCCTAACGCTTCTTTGGCGGCTTTTCTGCTCATACCGTTTGTTTTTTCATCTATAACCTTTTTGGCTGCTACGTTTGCGGCAAGCTTTTTGGTGGCACTATCTGCCTGTTTATTTATGGCATCAAGACTGTTTGCCATATTTGCGGAATTCCCTATAGCCGATGCTCCTATGCTGACGGCACTTGCGGCACTTGCAAATGCCGCGGTAATATTTCCTTCCGCCGCATAGCCTGCCATTTTGGTAATTCCTGCGGCTGTTTGACCGTACTGACCTACATTTTCCGCAATTTTACCGATTTTTTGCATAACTTTACCCGTCGCAATTAAGGCTTGACCTGCTCCCGGGAAGGCGGTTAATGCACCTCCCAGAGCTACAAGACTAAGCCCGGCATAGTTCAGAGCCTGTCCGGTTTGTGCTACCAAGCCGCTTACTTGCTCAATTGTATCAGCAACTTTTATGGCTTTTTGTGCAGTTGTCTCATTATCTTTCATCTGTGTTTGATAGTTGCTGTTTGTCTGAACAAATGTCGTCGACATTTTGTTCATATTTGTAATTGCACGTGATGAATTCTTTTGCAGGGTATATATCTGTTTGCTGCTTCTGTTCATTAATTGAATTTTTGTACCAAGCTGTTTTTGCAGTATCTGTATTCTGTCATTGTCAGAGTTGTCTTGAGGTCCGAATTCATTTACGGCATTGCCTATTGATAAAGAAAAGGCACTTGATTTACCGACCCCTGTTTTATCTGCATTTAACAGTGAATTTAATTCTTGCGACATTTGGTCAAATTCACTCTGATTTTGATTTAAATTATTTGTTTCCTGCCTTATACCGTTCCGGTTACTTGTTATAGTTGATTGCTCTTGTTTAATTGCTGCTTCGAAAGTACCTTTGTCAGAGTCAATATTTCCTTTAAGTTTACTGCTCTGGCTTGCATAGAGTTTCATTGTTTGGGTACTTGATTCGGTTTGTTTGGTAAGTTCTTTTACATTGTCTTTTTGTTTGCTGACCTCGTTGGCAGCAGCTTTACCGTCTGCGGCATTGTCAATGTTGCTGTACTTACCTGCAGGGTTGTTTTCTTTGGGTGAGCCTGAGGCTGTTTTTTTCGGTAATGTAGTGTTAAATATTGATGACTGCATATCGTTAACACTTTTTTGCGTGTTTAATCTGACTGTTTGATTTGAAGTGTTAAGTGCATTAGGACCCGCAGCAAAAATTGAACCGTCGGATTTCATCCATTGCGGTTTTTGTATTAGTGTACTTGTACCGCCCTTCTTTTTGCTTAGGGCAAGTCTTACAAGTTCACTCGAATTTAGTCCTGGTGTGATACTTACAGTCAATATAAGCTCTCCTGTGTATAATCTCTCTTAAATATATAAAAACTTTCCGCTTTATCTGATTTCACAAACTTTTTATCTTGTAACATTTTTTAACATGATTAATAATTTGATTTTATAGAAATTTTTTGTTAAAATTACTTTGTTCTAAATGAGAAGGGAGATATATTTTATGAAACTAATGGAAGGCAAAAAAGGGGTTATATTCGGAGTTTCAAATACTCACGGTATAGCTTATGCCATAGCAAGACAATTATTTGAAGCAGGTGCGGATATAGCTTTCACCTATGCGGGCGAAGCTATGGAAAAGCGTGTAAGACCGCTTGCGGAAGAAATGAACGCAAAAATAATTATGAGTTGCGATGTTACAAAAGAAGATGAAGTTGCTGCCGTATTTAAAGAATGCGAAAAAGTTTACGGTAAGTTGGATTTTGTGGTTCATGCCGTAGCTTTTGCAGCTAAAGAAGATTTGCAGGGAAGATTTATTGACACTTCACGTGCGGGATGGGATCTGGCATTAGGTGTAAGTGCTTATTCTCTTATTACGTTATGCAAAAATGCCGAACCGCTTATGAATGAAGGCGGGTCAATATTTGCACTAACTTATTTGGGTTCCGAGTATGTGGTTGCAAATTACAATGTTATGGGCGTTGCAAAAGCGGCTCTTGAATCTTCTATGAGATATTTAGCGGCTGATTTAGGTAAAAAAGGTGTAAGGGTTAACTGTATATCCGCAGGTGCCGTTAAAACACTTGCCGCAAAAGGTATTTCAGGATTTGATAAAATGCTTAAAGCCGCTGTTGCCAAAGCACCTCTGGGCAGAAATGTTTCGCTGGAAGATGTCGGCAAAGCAGGTTTGTATTTGGCATCGGATTTGTCATCAGGTACAACCGGACAAATTCTTTATGCCGATTGCGGCTGTCATGCGGTTTATGCTTCGCTTGAAGAAATGGAAATTATTGCTAATTCCATACCAAGAGCATAAAATTCGGATATTTTTGTTTAAAAAGAGCGGTAAAATAATTATTTTGCCGCTTATTTTTATCTGAGTCTTTATTTTTAAAGGACTTGCAATTTATTTTTTTTATTTTATGATGTACTTGTGACACTAAAGATAATAAAGGTGGTGAAAATATAAATGGCAGAAGTTAAAGTAGGCGAAAATGAATCTATTGAAAGTGCATTACGCAGATTCAAGAAAAAAATTCAAAAAGCCGGCATTCTTTCGGAAGTTAAAAAACGCGAAAGATACGAAAAACCAAGCGTAAAAAGAAAACGTAAATCTGAAGCCGCTCGTAAAAGAAAAGTTTAAAGATTATATAAAAAAAACGAACCTTTTATAGGTTCGTTTTTTTTTATTTTGTTTCTATGTAATTTGTGTTCGGAATATATGAAGTTTCATTATTAATATCAATTTTGCTGATTATACTTGCACGTTTTTTCCTGAAAAGCATATCAACAAAAGCTTCCAATCTGGTAATAAATCCTGCTTCACCTGTTTGTTCATCTATTGTTAAGTTAAGCAAGGGCTTGTTAAAATGTTTGGCTTTTCTGGTAATTCTTTCAACCATCAGCGAATCCGGCCCGCAGCCAAAGGCTGTAATTGTGATTATTCCGTCAATTTTATTATCTTTAAGATAATGCCCCGCAGCACCGGTCATTTCATATTCATTCGCCCAATACATATCTTGTCCGAGAGTTTTTATACCGTCCTCCATTTGTTCCGTCGATAACCGGAGTGATGAATATACACGCACATCCATTGCTTCAAGTTTGTCAAAAACTTTCATGGAAGTTCGTTCATCAAAAATGTTGTATCCGTGCGAAATAAGTGCTATGGAAATGGGAAATTCTTTATTCTCATTTTCAATAAATACTTTGCCCTGTAAAGCATAATTCATTGATTTTTTGTAGCTCATTCCTGATTTTGACATTATATGGAAGTTGTTATATGTTCTCCAGCCTGCTTTTGAAGCTTTTTTAATTCTTTCGATATCGGTAATCCCATAATAAGAAGCTATTTCTGTCAAAAATTCATATAATCCTTGATTTTTTTCAGATTTATCCAGAGTAGCTTCTATAATGGTAAAATCTTTTTTAACAACATTTCTAACCAAATCGGGAAGTCCTCTGATTTTTGAACAGTTGTAGATTTTCGGGGCAATGGATTGAATAGAAGGAACGAATATTTTATCAACCCCTTTTTCAATAAGGTTAAGTACATGACCGATAAAAACCTTGATGGGCAGACATGTTTCGGTAACTACAAGGCTTGAGCCTTTTGACATAGTCTGTTTTGTTGTAATATCCGACAATATAATCTTAATTCCCAAATCGGTAAAAAAGCCGTAATAAAACGGATAATTATTATAAAATGACATGGCACGGGGTATGCCTATAACCATTTTGTCATCTTTTGTGTTAATCTTTTCCACTTTATTTCCTCTTTTGGTTTTACAATTTACTACTTATATAATACTTCAAAAAAGATTTTTTTGCACATTATATTAACTTAATTTACATAAGTGTAAATATATTTTATTTTATAGTAATATAAATTAAAAAAGGAACGGTAATGCCTCATTTTTTTATTAATTCCGCTATAGTAAAAGGTAATTCGGCTGCAATTTCGGACAGGGAAAATTATAATCATATAGCAAAATCTTTAAGAATAAAAACAGGCGAAAAACTTTTATTAATTGACGAAAATCAAATTCAATACGAAACTGTTGTTAAACAGGTTACAAACAAGGAGATTATTGTCAATGTGGAAAATTCTTATAAATCTTGCAGAAGTTTGGATTTTGGATTATATCTTGCACAAAGTCCGCTTCGCAGTGAAGCCGGCAATTTTATTATTGAAAAAGCAACTGAACTCGGTGCCGAAGGGGTATATCCCGTTATCAGTGATAATTGTGCTATTAACAGGTCATCTGTTGAAAAGAAAATTCCGAAATGGCAGCGAATAATGTACGAAGCTTCAAAACAGTGCGAAAGAGCGGTTGTTCCAAAATGTTTTGATATTACGGATTACGAAAAACTTATTAAGAGCGGGAATTTTCAACATATTTTGGCTTTTTGCGAGCGTGATACCGACTTGACATTAAGGCAGTATTTAACTGAAAAACCTTTGTTGAAAAATCAAAATATACTTGTGATAATAGGTCCTGAGGGTGGTTTTTCTCAAAAAGAGTTTGATTTATTTAAACGTAATAACATTGCCATGCTGACTCTCGGAAATTTAATTTTGAAAGCTGAAACTGCGGTTATTGCCGCACTCGGAAACATAATTTATGAATACAATAATTACTCAAAAAGTTAAAAATGATTATATTTTAAGTAGAATAACTAAAGAGTTTAACAACAAAATATATGTTGTGGGAGGAGCGGTTCGTGATTTTTATCTCGGACAGGAAAGTTTTGACCGCGATATTATTGTTACGGATGAGCATGCCGAGAATTTTGCTTTAAAATTGTGTGATTTATTTAACGGGGTTTTTGTGCCTTTGGATGTTGAAAACAAGATTTACAGAATTGTTTTGCCCGACAAAGTTAATTATATTGACGTTACAAATCCAATAGAAAATTCTCTGGAAAAAGATATAATGCGTCGTGATTTAACGATAAATGCGATTGCAGCCGATATTCGTACAGGTGAAGTAATTGATTTTGTCGGCGGGATTACGGATTTAAATAATAAATTAATAAATTATATTAATGAAAACAATTTTGTTGATGACCCCTTGAGATTATTGCGTGTATACAGATTTCAGGCAGTTCTGGGCTTTGATTTGTCTGTCGAAACCGTTAATTCAGTATGCAAATATGCTGATTTAATCAGCAGTCCTGCCAAAGAACGTATTAATTACGAAATAATGAAACTTTTTAACGGAAAATATTCTTATAAAGCACTTGTTAATATGAACAAAACATGGCTTTTGGAAAAGATATTTCCTTTTGTAAATGAGTTAAAGCAGGTTCCGCCAAACTCTCATCATCATCTTGATTTGTTTAATCATTCACTTGAAACAGTCAAGAATATTCAGAAAATATATGAAAATTCATCGGATGAGGTTAAAAAACATTTGGAAAAAACTGATTTTGGCGGGTTTCCGCGTTTGGCTCATTTAAAAATTGCGGGTTTTATGCATGATATCGGTAAGTTTTCCACATGGACCATTGAAGAAGGCAGACACAGATTTATTAAACATGAAGATGCGGGTTCAAAATACTGTATTAAGTTTTTGAAAAAGCTTAATTTCTCTAATAAACAAACGGATTATATATCGTTGATGATTAAAAATCATATTTATCCCTCGTCGGTAATGTCTGCCCCTCAGATTAATGACAAAATTATGATGCGGTATGTGAGGAAAATGGATACAAACTCAATTGATGCAATAATTCTTGCACAGGCTGACAGATTATCCGCCAGAGGCCCTGAGATTACGGACGAAATTGTAAATAAAAATATAACTTCTTTAAACAGACTTTTGGAATTTTATATAAGCGTAAAAGATACATTGGAGCCTTTACCAAAGTTGCTGAGCGGCAATGATGTTATGGAAATTTTGAATATAAAACCTTCAAAACTTCTGGGTCAAATTATGAATGAGCTTTATGAAGCCCAGCTTAACGGTGATGTGACTACAAAAAAAGAAGCTGTTGATTTTGTTAAATCCGTAAGATTATAAATATTTATCAAGGATTTCTGTTAACACAATTTTTATATGCGAGTAATTTAAACCGCCTTGCATGTACGCAACGTAAGGCGGTCTCATAGGGCCGTCAGCCGATAACTCAATTGTAGAGCCTTCAATAAATGTTCCGCCCGCCATAATTACTTTATCTTCATACCCCGGAATATGTTCGGGAATTGGGGTTACATAGCCGTTAACAGGCGAAAGACTTTGTATGGTTCTGCAAAATTGTTCCAAAGGTTCGGGCGAGTTGAAAGTTATATTTTGAATAATATCCGAGCGTTTTTCGTAATATTTCGGATAACTTTCAAAACCGATTTCATCAAAAACTTTAGCGGCAAGTACGGCACCTTTAATTGCATCGCAAACAACGGAAGGTGCCATAAACAGACCTTGAAAAATAAGTCTGTGCTGGTTAAACATTGCACCGCCCTCGCAGCCTATTCCCGGTGCGGTTAACCTGTTTGCGGCTTTATCAACGTATTTTGCTTTGCCCGCAATATAGCCGCCGGCTTCGACAATTCCGCCTCCGGGGTTTTTAATCAAAGAACCGCCTATAAGGTCGGCACCTGCTTCGAGAGGTTCGCGTGTATCGGCGAATTCGCCGTAACAATTATCCGTAAAGCATATACATTCAGGGTTTTTCGATTTTACGATTTTGCATATTTTTTCAATATCTTCAACGGAAAGCGATTTTCTTGTCGAATAGCCTTTTGAACGCTGAATTAGAACCATTTTTACATTATCGTCAATACTTTTTTCGAGTTTATCAAAATCTATAAAGTTATTTTTTAAAGGTATTTCTTCATAAATTATACCGTGGGCGATTAAAGAATCTTCTTTTACGGAATTTTCGCCTTCTGTACCGATAACCTCCCGCATTGTATCATAAGGAGAACCCGCCGCGGATATAAGTTTGTCACCCGCTCTTAAGTTCCCAAAAAGACAGCAGGCGAGTGTATGAGTGCCAGAGGCAAAATGAATTCTGACAAGAGCCTTTTCGGCTTTAAAAACATCGGCAAAGACTTTATCAAGAACTTCCCGCCCCAAATCATCGTGTCCGTAGCCCGATACGGTATAAAAATGTTCGGGTGCGACTTTATTCTTCAAAAAAGCATCCAAAACTTTTTTCTGGTTAAAATCTCTGATATTTTCCAGTTCTTCAAACTGCTGTGTAAGCGATTTTTCGGCTTGTTTAATAAAATCTTTAGCTTTCATATTTATAATAATATTGCAAGAGAAAGTAATCGTCAAACGCGACAATAAACTTTAAGGTGATGTTTTTGTCATAATTTTTATAAAATTTAGTAATATGCGGAATTTTATCATAATATTAAGTTTAATTTTTTTATTGCCTGCTTACGGCGGGGATTATAATTTATATAAAAGCGGTGATTATTCAGCGGGAAATATTTCGGAAGAAGAACGAATATTGTTTATACTGGATTTTTCCAACAGTATGACGGAATACCTAGACGGTGAGAGAAAAATAGACTTAATGCTGTCGACGATAAAGTCAATATTACCTAAACTCGGTAAAAACACTTATGCGGGTTTAAGGGTTTACGGTCATAGAATGGGATTTACACCATACGATGCGTGTCATGCATCAACGCTTATTTCACCAGTAATTTCGGATAACACGGCAAATATATTAAATTCATTATCGGGAATAAAGCCGAGAGGGATGACCCCGATAACATATTCACTAAAGCAGGCGGTCAAATATGATTTTATGGGATTTACGGGGAAAAAGCATATAATACTTTTAACAGACGGCGGAGAAAACTGTGATGAGAGTCCGTGTAAATATGTAATGGAACTTGTCAAACTGAGAAAAGATGTAAAAATTGATGTAATAGCATTTAACATAAATGATGAAGAAGATTTGGAGCAATTGGAATGCACATCGCTTGTGACCAGCGGAAAATTTTATACAGCGAATACAGCGGCAGAGTTGGCGAACAGCCTTAATAACAGTATCAATTCGGTAAAAGATGTAGAAGCCAAAATCATTTCACATTGAATTAAGAAACAGCATTTGTCATGCTGAATTTATTTCAGTATCTTAGAATTTTCGTGGCTAATGTTGATTTAAGACACTGAAACTAGGCAACGGGGGTAAGATCCTGAAACGAGTTCAGGATGACATGGTAGGGTTCACCATGACATGGTTGGTGTTCAGGATGACATGATGGTGGAAGTTGTTTGTCATAGACGAACAAAATGCCGCGAAAATTCTGTCATGTCTTTCCATGTCTTCCCCCGCCATGTCATGCTGAATTTATTTCAGCATCTTAGCCTTATCAAGTCTTACATGGCTTAAAACCTGCCCGTATCAATGCTGTATGTAATAGACACTGAAACTATGCGACGGGGATAAGATCCTGAAACGAGTTCAGGATGACATGGTGGGGTTCAGCATGACATGTGTGTAGTGCATTATTTGTCATAAAATGACCAATGCCACGGGGGTAAGATCCTGAAACAAGTTCAGGATGACATGGTAGGGTTCACCATGACATGGTTGGTGTTCAGCATGACATGTGAAAATTCAGCATTACATGGGGTGGGGATAGTATTTGTTATTTCATGTTGTCAGGATATTCCCAGTTGTTTGAGTATATGGCATCAAAACAATTACAACCATTAAGAGTACTTGATTTACACTCATTGCTACCAGAACTCCCATATCCAGTAATATCTCCATTTGTTTTTATTTGAAGTCCAAATAAATCTCTGCCTGCCACATTTGGTTTTTTTGAACCGTTAATGTCAACAACAACATCTATTCTACCTTCTTGCTTTGAGGGCCAAACAGAATAACCGGCTGCTGTCATAAATGAATTATCACCAGCTGACACTGAAGTCGTTCCACCATTTAATGTTGTATAACTGCTTGCAAAACATGGGGCTGACTGTCCCGAACAAGTATGAGCGACTTTAAAGTATTTTGGGAATGCGTTAGCAGGGTCAGTAGCTAATGTTGTAGATAAAATACTCTTTTTACCTTCGGTTGTCAACGCCAAATCGGCAACTTGTCCCAAATCAAAGTATACTTTTCTTATCATTGCGATATTTGCCTTGTTTTTATAATTGGTAATCAAAGAAGGCATGGTAATTGCCGATACTACCCCGATTATCCCGAGGGTGATAAGTACTTCAGCCAGAGTGAACGCGACTCTACGTTTGTTGTGTTGCCGGGCTACGTGCGTAGCACCTTCAGCCAGAGTGAACGCGACTTTACGTTTGTTGTGTTGACGAGCTAAAGCACCAAAAAAATTTGGTTTACTCTTTAATAAATTTAAGTTTTTGTTTTGCATAATATAGTTCCTTTTATTAAAATTACATTACTAATAATTCATTTCCCAGTTGTCGTTTAGGATTTTACCGAAGCAAGCCTCCGGATTAGTTTGACTTGCTTGAAAGTTAGCTTCTCTCTGTGCATTAGGTGTTGTATCGCTTGACTGTGAGCCGTTTCTGATTCTGTAGTCTATGGTATCAATACTACCGTCAGGCCAGTATGGTAACCGAAAGATATCCTGACAACTTTTGTTTGGGCCTTTAGTTCCGTTAATATCAACCACGAACAATTTAACTGTAGTTCCCATCCAAACTGCCGCTCCGCTTTCCAACATAACAGCATTCGGACCAAAGCCGGGGAATGCCTGATTTTGTGTAAAACAACCAACGTAACCTAAGTTACAAACTTTGGAAACTTTAAGGTACCTGTTCAAAAAAGCAGCTGCACTGTCTATATCGCTAAATACAAACTCACTTTTGTGATTTTCCGTCATATACAAGCTCATTGCCTGTGTCAGGTCGTTATATACCTTTTTCAAGGAAGTTACATACAGATTTTTTCTGTAATTTGCTATGACATTGGGCAACACAAGCGAAGATACTACTCCGACAATAGCCAAAGCTATCATGGTTTCTGCCAGAGTGAATGCTAAAAGTCTTTTTATACGATATTTTTTCTCTCTTTTCATACCGCCTCCGAGTTATATTATATTCTTTTGCGGTATGCTTGTCAATAATGAAAATATTGTTTGGTTTTAATGGGGGGGTGGCATGTGAGAGTTCAGGATGACATGGTGGGGTAAATATTCGCGGCTGAAATTGATTTAAGACACTGAAACTATGCGACGGGGGTAAGATCCTGAAACGAGTTCAGGATGACATGGTAGGGGTTCAGGATGACATGTGAGAGTTCAGCATGACATGGTGGGGTTATACTTCTATAAACAAACGTCTGCCGACTATGTTCTGTTTGCCGTTGTAATACCCCGCAAAATAGCCGCCGCGAACAGGTGTGTTTTTTGCATAATTCGCGTAACTTCCGCTATAATTGACAAACGGATTATTACTGTAAGGATTTGCACTCTTGACAGGCTGTGTTACCTGTGCCGGTGTCGGTAAAAATACTTGTGATAATAAATTTACTATACTTGCCATTTACTGCTAACCTCATTTTAACATTTTTTATTTAATGAATTTTTTTCCTCTGTCATTATAATATCACGTTTTTAACAAAAATCTTAATTTATCTTAACAAAATCATACTTTTTATGTAGTATAATTACTGTTATGAATTCTAAAAACAAAAAGAAAGTTTTAATAGTCGGGGCGTCGGCAAAAGAGTACGCTCTCGCTAAAAAGTTTTTATCTTACGAAGAAAATTATGAAGTCTTTGTTGTTCCGGGAAACAGTATGATTGCGGAATTCTGCAAGTGTGAAGATATTCGCGAAGATAAACCCGAACAGATTTTGAAGTTTGCTATTGATAATAGTATCGATTTGACGGTGGTTTCTTCACAAAAAGCAATAAGAGCAGATATCGTTTCTTATTTTCAGATAAACGGACAGTTAATATTCGCACCTTCTTTTGCGGCTTCCGATTTCGCTTTATCTAAAGCGGTATGCAAAAAATTCCTCTATAAAATGCACATACCAGCCGTACACTTCGGGATTTTTGACAAAGAACAGGCAGCTTATGAATATTTAAAAACTTCGGACATGCCGGTGGTTATTCGCTCGGATGAGGACTGTATCTGCCCAGACAGGCTTGTATGCACTACGTTTGAAAATGCAAAAGCTTTCGCGGGCGATTTGTTTGCCCGAAATGAAAAAAAAGTTATAACGGAAGATTTTGTTTACGGTCATGAATTTACTTTTTACGTTATAACCGACGGTTACAGTGTTCTGCCCCTTATTTCCGCTGCCGATTATAAGTTCAGCGAAAACGGCGACGGAGGTATTCTTACCGACGGACTGGGTACTTATGCTCCCGATTATAAAATTACTGCCGAAAATGAAGCTTATTTAATGAAAAATGTCGTTCTGCCGATAATCTCAGCCAAAGAAAAAAGCGGGCATCCTTATCAGGGTATTCTTGGTGTTAATTGCGTTTTAAAAGACGACGGGAATATAGTCGTTCTGGATTTCAGAACATTTTTTGCCGATTATGACTGTCAGGCAATTTTAAATCTGCTTGACGATAATATTTATCTGCTGTTTGAAGCCTGTGCAATAGGCTCGTTCGCAGACGATTACGAAAATATAAAATTTACGGATAAATCGTCAATTTCATGTATTTTATCATCAAGAAAGTCAGGCAGTGTTATTTCAGGCTTGGATTTCGCCGAAAAAGACGATATTTCGTTTTTTAACTTATCCAAAAATGAGTACATGGAATATTTGACCGTTCGCGGTTATAATATGGTCATTACCAAAACCGCAAATACGCTTTCCAGAGCAAGAAATAATCTTTATGAGGATATTGAACTTATTAATTTCGACGGGAAAAAGTTCAGAAATGATATTTGCCCGCCTGTTTTATAAAAATATCCGTTGAAAATTTTTTTTATATCCTTATATATATAAATATGATTAAAGGTAAAAATTATTACGAAATATTGAATGTTACCCCTGACAGTTCGATTAACGAAATTAAAGCTTCTTTCAGGAAACTTGCAAGAAAATATCATCCGGATTTGAACCCCGACGGTGCGTTGCTTTTTAAAGAAATAAGCGAAGCCTATGAAACTTTGAGCAATACTGCCAAAAGAAATCAATATGATATTATAAACGGATTTTTTAAATCTGAAAAACAAACAACTTCCGATAAAAATAATTCTCATTTCGACAACTCATTTAAAAAAGAAAATTTTACTAAGAAAAAAACTGATAATTCTTACGATAAACGTGAATTTTCAAAAAAAATAAATGAAATTTTTGACGAGTTTAAAAAAAATTCCTCTAAAAAATATTCCAAAGACAGTGAAAAAGTTACTCCGATTTGCGGAACGGATATTTATGCGGACATTTTAATTAATATTTCAGAATCGGTAAAAGGAACGTCAAGAACCGTTAACATTGTCCATAGCGAGTTATGTCCGCTCTGCAGGGGAAGAAAATTTATTAACGGGGCAAAATGTTCTTCCTGCAGCGGTAAAGGCGAAATTTCCCAATATAGGAAATTAACCGTAAAAATACCCAAAGGAGTTAAAAACGGCACAAAATTAAGAATTCCCGACGAAGGCAACGCAGGTAAATTCGGCGGAAAAAACGGTGATTTGTATTTGAATATTAAAATCGAAAACAGTTCGCGAATGAAATACGAAGGACTGAATGTACTTTATAATCTTCCTTTGACTCCTTTTGAAGCGGTTTTGGGAACAGAAATTACAATCCCCGCATTTGAAGGCGACGTACTTTTAAAAATTCCTCCTAAAACAAATTCGGGACAAAAATTCAGACTCTCGGGGCAGGGACTCGCCGAAAAAGAAAAAATAGGCGATATGATTATTACCGTTCATATTGAAATTCCCTCATCTTTGTCGGATGATGAAATTAAGCTTTATGAAAAGCTTAAAAAGTTATCGCGTTCAAATATAAGAGAAAATTTGTTTAATGAATGATAATTGCAAAGTGAAAATTAAAGAAATATTTACTTCCGTTCAGGGGGAAGGCCCTTATATCGGCGTAAAACAGCTTTTTATCAGATTTTGTAACTGTAATCTTAAATGTAACTATTGCGATACGGATTTCGCTTCCCGAAATGATTACGAAGAACACACTCCCCAATCGCTTTTAAAAAGAATTAATGAGTTTGATACGGATAACGTGCATTCAATTTCGCTTACGGGCGGTGAACCTCTGCTATCCGCAGATTTTCTCAAACAATTTCTGCCTTTGACAGGTAAAAAAATATATTTGGAAACAAACGCCACGCTCGCCGATAAATTTTACGAAGTTAAACCTTTTATCGGTATTGTCGCCGCTGATATTAAACTTGAAAGTGCTTCCGGCCTGAAAGATACTTTTAAATTTCACGAAAAATTTTTTGAAGCATGCCGAGGGGTTGAAACTTTTGCCAAGGTTGTTTTTAATCAAAATATTACTGATTACGAAATTTCCGCATGTACTGATTTAGGTCAAAAATTCGGTATTGAACTTATTCTTCAACCCGAAACCGTCGAAAATTTACCCGCTGTATCCGCGGATTTTGCGATTTCCGTTACCGACATGTTCCTTAAAAAGTATAAAAATGTCAGGCTGATTCCTCAGGTTCATAAATTTTTGGGCTTGAGATAAATAATACTGAAAAGTTTGTTTTTTAACCGATTTGTTATATAATACTTCTTAAGAGAGGTGTGTATGGCTGTAAAAAGAGTTTTACAATACGGGGAAAAATCTTTAAGAGAACCTTCCAAAGAAGTGCATAAAGTTTCAAAAAAAATAACGGAACTTGTTCATGATTTGTTGGAAACAATGTATGCAAAGAACGGTGTCGGGCTTGCCGCACCGCAAATCGGGGTTAATTACAGGGTTTTTGTCATTGATGTTTCTACTAACAAAGAACCTCTAAACCCTATTGTGTTTATAAATCCGAAAATAATAAAAAAATCGGGTGCCGTTATCGCTCAGGAAGGTTGTATAAGTTTTCCCGAGGCTTACACTGACGTTAAGCGTTATAAAAATATTATGGTTAAGGCTCTTGATGCTAAGGGAAAACCCTTTGTACTCGAAGCAAATGACGGCTCATTATTGGCCAGAGCCATACAGCATGAATATGACCACCTTGACGGTATTTTATTTATTGACCACTGCGTTAACAGATTTGAAACAGATGAAATTCTGGCAAAATATCACTTACCGCCCGTTGAACCCGAAAAACTTCTCGATGAACCCGAACTTGATAAGGAATTAAATAATGATTGATGTCGTATTTTTCGGAACTCCCGCTATTGCTTTAAAATCTTTGGAATATCTTTATAATTCGGATAAATTTAATGTGAAAGCCGTCGTTACTCAACCCGACAAACCCGCAGGACGCGGTCATAAATTGACAATGCCCCCGATTAAACAGTTCGCTCTGGCTAACGATATTCCTGTTTTCCAGCCGTTTTCACTTAGAAAACAGCCGGAAATTATTGATGAATTGAAAAAATTGAAACCTGATTTTTTTGTTACTTTTGCTTTCGGACAAATTTTGTCGCAGGAAGTTCTTGATATTCCCAAATACTCGACAATTAATCTGCATGCTTCTCTGCTTCCTAAATACAGAGGTGCAAACCCCATTCAGCGTGCAATTATTAACGGCGATAAAGAAACAGGTATTTGCACTATGGTAACGGAACTCGGTTTGGACTGCGGTGATATTTGCCTTGTCGAAAAAATTAACATTGATGATGATATGAATTGCGTTGATTTGTTTGAGATTATTGCCGACAAATCCCCCGAACTGCTTGAAAAAACTTTAACAGGGATAAAAGAAAATTCAATTATCCCCGTTCGTCAGTGCGAGGACGATGTTTGTATCGCTTCAAAACTTTCAAAAGAAGAAACTTTAATTGACTGGAAAAAGTCTGCCGCGGAAATACATAATCTTGTCCGCGGAATATATAAATTTCCTTGTGCATACTTTGTTCATAACGGTAAAATTATTAAGGTATTAAAAACAAAAGTTTTGCACAAAAAAGGAAATTGCGGTGAATTTATGTGTGTATCGAAAGACGGCATTGAAGTCGGATGCGGTCAAGACTGTATTTTACTTGTTACGGTCAAGCCCGAAGGTAAAGGCGAGATGCCAGCAAAAGACTGGTATAACGGATTAAAAAACAGGTGATTTTATGATTACAAAAGGTATACGCGGTGCAATTACCATTGAAAACAACACGGCTGATGATATAAGAAACGCTGTTTTACAACTGCTTTCACAGATGTTTAAAGCCAATAATATTAATCCCGATTTGATTTCGCATATAATTTTTACGTTAACAAACGACTTGAATGCCGCATTTCCTGCCAAATTTGCCCGTGTGGATATGAACTTAAAAGACACGGCAATGATGTGCTATTCAGAACTTGATGTGCCTCATGCATTGAAAAAATGCTTGAGAATTCTTATTGTGTACAACTGTGATAAGGATTTCAAGCCTGAATTTGTTTATTTAAAAGGTGCAGCAGATTTAAGAAAATAAATTAGTCTTCCGGTGTTAATTGTGACATCGCAGGATCTAATAATCTTCTTCCTATGGTTGTATTTTGAAAACTGATTGAATAGAGTGTTTTGTTACCGTATTTAATATGTTTTTCTATCACACCTTTTCCGTATCTCGGATGAATAACGGTTTGACCCGGTTCAAGTAATTCCGTTTCACCTTGCTCCGTATCTTCTGAAAAATATTCGGGCAAAGGCTCATCGGATTTGCCGTTTTCTTCATCAATGTCATCCTGACCGTTTTGCAGAAATTCTTCCGTTATGGAATCTTTATTGTTTTCCTTTTCAATTATTGCATTTGCGGCTTCAAGAAGAACATCCGTTGAAACCGATTCTGAATTTACATCTTCGTTTAAATCGTCAATGTAATCCAAATCCGCTTCGGTAAGTTCATCTTGGACTATATCAATATCAGGAAGTTCTTCCTCTATATTTAATTCATCATCAATATCTTCAATTATGGTCTGTTCTGCCGGACTTTGTTCAGTTTCTTCATTTGCAGACGTTACATCAGGAATTTCGTTATCAAGCGGAAGTTCTTTTTCGCCGTTATCAACTGCCGTTTCAACAAGCGGCTCTGTTTCGACAATTGGCTCAGGTTCTATGGCAGGTTCTTCCGCAGGGATTTCCGATGTACTTTCAGGAACATTTATTAAAGGTTCTTCGTAAGTTTCAGCAACAGATTTATCATTATCATCTAAATCACCGGTTAAGTTTTCATCAGGAGAAGTTTTTTTTTCTTCAATGTTTTCTTCAACCGATTTTTCCGTTGTTTCAATATTTTCAGCAGTAGCCGTTTCCGATTTAATTTGAGGCTGTTCGGGTATTTCCGCCGTTTGAATATTTTCAACAACGGGGGTTGGTTCAATTGTGTCCGAATTTATTTCTAAAAGAGGTTCTTCCGATAACTCCAAAACAGGCTCCCGCAAAATTAATTCAGGTTCCTGAATTTCTTCCTTTACCGTAATATTTTCTTTTATCGGACTATTTTCCATTTGTGTATCAGATGTTTCGGCTTCGTGAGGAGTTTTTATTTCTTGTGCCGGTTTGATTTCTTCGGCAGGTATTGTTTTCGCAACCTCTTTTGGTTCTTGATTTTCCGATGGTGCTTGTGCTGTTTCATCAGGAATATTTTCTGTTTCGTTGTCAAAACCGAGTTTGTGTAATTCGACAATTAAAGGAATATTCTGTGTAAGTCCGCCGTAAATAATAAATTCATCGGGGTTCAGTTTGTTTAAAAATGTATTATATGCCGCAAAATCATGCTGCATTGTAAGTGGTGCAAAGAATATTATATTTTCCGCATTTTCCTTTATCTCTGCAATATATTTATAATTATGACCGCAAATTATGCTTGACATAACATTTTTACCGCCAAAAAGCAGTTTTTTGAGCAGTACTTTTGTAATTACGTTATTTTCTGCTTTTACAAACGAATATATGACAGATTTTATCCTGGACATAACATCATACGCATAAGATATTATTTCATTTTGAAGATTTACATCATAGTCGGAAATGTCAATAACGGTAATGCATTCTTTTTCTATCGCTATTGAAAGATTAAGAATATCTTTTAAATCCTGTGCGAAAACTTTTTCATCTCTGTATTTTAACAATTTATTTTTTAAAAGAAGCAGTTCACTGATACCGGTTTGTTTGTATTGTTCATCAATAACCGAAAAGAAAGTGTCAAAAGGTATAAATCCTTCAGGCAAAGTTTTTGTATATTCCTGTAATTCAAGAAGAATTTCCTGAATAAGTGCTTTTGCGGATGTATCAATGTCATTCAGTTCATTTTCATAAATGTAATTTATGGTATCATAATTCAGCGGTAGTTTGAAATTTTTGCCGAATTTAATTTTATTTGTCCAGTCAAATTCGCCGTTTGTATCAAAAATAACACAGGTCTGCTGCATTTTTTCCATTTGTTTAAGAATGTTATCCAGCAATATATTTGTGTTTTCCGTTTTATTTGAACAAATTAAAAGATTATTTTCAAATATTGTTTTATCGACATATAAATTATAATTTTCATGCATAAGTTTACCGACCGTAACAGGAGTTTCGACAGGTAAAATCTCAAGCAGTTCTTTTGCGGGGAGTTTTGAAACGTAAGCCTTAATTGAGGGAATAGTACCGTCATAACTTTTTAAAATACCTTCGTTATTAAAAGTGAAAAGTAATTTTACTATGGCAAAATTCGATGAAATATCAGCTTTTGTATTTATAATCTGACCGACATAAGGAGTATTTTCATCTTCTATAACTACAAATCCGGACATAGCAAGATTATCTTTTACATCGTAAGCTATCTTAACTAAATTATTTTTAATTTCCAGTACTTTCATTTACAACTCCTCTTATTGTCATTATTTTAGCATGAAAATCTTTTATGCCGATTAATTTATTTTTAAATTGTTAATTAACTGCAACATTTACGGATTCTTGGAGACAATTATATATTTCGATCGTTACCGGACAAATTTTTAAATCACGCTTGACAAGACTTTTTATCGTTTCTTTGTATAACTTTAACAGAGCTTTATTTATTCCGTTTTCTTCTTTGAGAATAGTTCTTATTTCGTCCGTGTATTTTTTATCCCTCGTAACAGGTTCTATCTTATCAGCTATAAATACTATTTTTTCAAGTGTACTCATATCTTTTTTCCCGAGGGTGTGCCATCTTATTGCAGACAAAATTTCCTTGTCGCATACTCCGTATTCTTTATGTGCAATATATGCACTGACAGGTGCATGCAGCGTCTTATAATTCATCATTTCGCTGTCATCAATTTCAAGATTATCTTTTATGATCTCCAGAAGCTTTTCTTTTGAAAAACATTTGGCACAGTCGTGCAATAATCCTGCAATATAAGCTTTTTCACAGTCAATGCCGTAAATTTTTGCCAGCTCTTTCGCACATTGTGCCGTTGCTACTGTGTGAGTGTATCTTTCTTCCGATAGTATTTTTTTTAAATCTTCCAATATTTCCTGACAATTTTTATTTGTATAATCCATTTTCTTTTATGTAACCTCTTACTTTTTCGGGCAGTAAAGTTCTTGTATCAAGCCCTTTTTTAATATTTTCACGTATTCGGGTCGAAGATATGTCACAAAAATCCATATTTGCAAACGTAAATTGATAACCCTTTTCTCTCAATTCTTCAAATTTGATGTCGTTAATTTTATTTTCTCTGACAAATACAATAAAATCAACTGAATTTTTTAACTTTTTGCTTTCATACCAGCTTTCTATTTTTAAAAAAGCATCCGTACCTATTATAAAATTTATTTTGCCTTCTATCGGAAAAAGTTCCTGTAATTTTAATATCGTCAGATAAGTATAAGACGGATTTTCTGATTTGTATTCAATGTCTGACACGTCAAATTTTGGATTATCAGCCGCAGCCAGCCTAACCATATTTAGCCGGTGAATGCTTAAATTACCGTCATAATTCTTATGCGGCGGTTTATATGCCGGTATAAACAATATCTTATCAAATTCGAAATTGTCTGCGGCATATTTCGCCATTTTTAAATGAGCGTTATGTATCGGATTAAACGTACCCTGAAAAACACATAATTTCATAAAAAAATTATACAATAAACCGTTTAATAATAAAAAAAACCTGACATCGGGAAGGAGCCAGGTGTAAAATTTGTAGGGGAAAAATTAATTGGAGTTATTTAAAAAAAATATTTTTATATTAAATGTAATGCTTGTCTGGAAGCCATTGCGATAAAATTCATTTGAGCAAAAAGCATTTCGGAACGGTCTTCATAAGGTTGATTATTATTTACGGTTACTTGTTCTTCGTAAATCTCTTTCAATTTGTTATCAACTTTTTTTAAATTAGCTATTGCCATAACTTTTTACTCTCTCTTTCGTCATCTGTTGTATATATAAAGTATATAAAATTTTTCAAATTTCACTTTTTCTAAAACTTGTTACATAACTTTACATTAATAGCAATAAGTCAATTTTGATACGAAAAATGTTTTTATAAATATATAGGGAAAATAGGGATAACTATGTACGAAAATTCCGTCAATCAAAGATATCAGGTACCTTTGCAGGCAATTTATCCTGAACAGATACGTGAAGCAGTTAATGCTTCACAGCAGCAGGCTGCAATGCAAGGTATTGATTCCGAGGCTTTGAAACAAAGAGTTGAAGATAATTATACGGTAAATCGTGTTTCGGATGTGGCATTCCCTAAAGAAACAAAAGAGTTACTGGCACAGTATGCACTTGCCGTTCCTATATGGTACGGCTTATCTCAGTCAATGGATGTTTTTGCCCGAAAATGCAGAGGAGAATATAAAGATACCATTCAGTACAGAATTGGAAATCTGGGCGACAGAATGGTCGATAAGTTTAACGGTACTCGTTTGGGTAAATCAAGTGCGGTGAGCGGAATTAAAAACGGTGTTAAATCGTTAAGCGGTTGGCTTAATCGTAATATTGTACAAAAATCTGCCGTGTTGAGAGCGTTTACTTCAACACCTTCAACACCTTATCATAAGATGGTTGACTCGCAAGCAAAAAGTATGATTGGTTTTCTCGGAATGGACTACCCGCAGATTACCGAAAATTTTGTTAAGCCTTTGAAGTATGCGGAGGATTTAGATTGTTACGGGGCTGACAAGAATTTTATTCAAAAGATAAAAAATCAACTGGCTAACGCACCTGATGCTTCCGCAAAAAAAATGATATTGGAACAGGCTGAATTTGAACTTGTTGCACCTAAAGGCAATAAAGCTAAATTTGCATCTCTGCCCGAAGCTAAGCGTGCAGAAGCTTTAAGAAACCTTAAAGCACGTCGTTTCGGTTTTAATAATATAAAGCACATGGAAAAATTAATGAAGCATCCTCATGAAAATGTTGATGAATTAATAAAATGTTTTCAAAAAGCCGATAAAAATATGTATTCCAAAATTTGGGTGCATGATAACAGCCGTATTAACAAGGTTAAAGGTCACTTAATCGGCAGAAAAGTTTATGCTTCCGAATGCGCAAACAAATTTATCGGTTCACTGGGTAAGAAAAATACGTTTCATAAATCATGGATAGGTAAAATGATGCCTAAATTGAGTAACATTTTCCTTGAAGGTGCTACAAACAGGGTTGCCGGCGGAAAACTTGTTGCCGCTATGCAAGCATTTTTCCTTGCGGAATGTTTGATTAAAACTGCTCAGGCACAAGGCGTAAGTGAAAAAGTAAAAACTTTTGCGGAAAGATTTACCGAACTTGTAGGATTTTTTATTGCAACACCTATAGCTATTCAACTTCTGCATAAAATGGGCGGTATTCAATATGCCGGTATTTCCGAAAGTTTTGTTAAGGAAGCACTTACTAAATTCAAAGGTAAAAAGTTGTCTGCCGAAGAATTAAATGCGGCTCAAAAAGTTATAAAAGATTTTCAGGAGGCTTGCAAAACCATGAAACCTCATGAAGCTTACGTAAAAGTTTTGAAAGAATTTAACAAAAGTGCTTTTGCAGCCGAATTTACAAAAGCACAACACAAAGGCGGTTTCAAGGCTTTAAAATTCTTAAGAAAAGGCGATACAAGAAATCCGATAACCAAATTGTTTAAAAAGGCGGCACGTGTAATAACGGTCGGACTTGAACAAATTGCACCTTATCGTAAAAAAGGTATTACGGTATTTGAAGGCGGTTTCTTCAAACAATTAAAAACGGTTGCACTTGATTTATTTAAGCATCCTAAATATTGGCTTAAACAGGGGGCAGGTTATCCGATGAGATTTTTACTAGTAATGATGTCTATAATGCCGTTTATCAATAATTTAGGCGTAAAAGCCATACATAAAATTTTCGGACGTCCCGAACATTCGGTACTGGATAAAGAAGAAGATGAAAATGAAAAGAATAATCCTGCAAAGAATTTCCCCGCACAACCGATTGCAGGAATTCCGATAGAGGGAACAGTTTCACCCGAGACACTGAATAATTCCAATTATATTAAAAAATACATGAACGGCGAAGCGGTAAATTCTTCATCATCAGCACCTGTCAGAAGTTATATACCTTCACCGGAAAGAGTTAAACTCGATAATGATGAGCCTTTAAGAACTTATGTTCCCTCTCCGCAAGGTGCTTTGATTAATAATAACACGGATACTTCGGCTGCGGATGCCGCTTTAATGCGTGCGGACGCGGTTGAAAAAAACGTAATGGAAGTTTTGGGAATTGAAGGTAAATCATCCTTATTTTAATATAACTAAATAATACTTGTGTATATGTTGACCTTTAAGCAAAATATGTTATATTAGTATTACTCTGTGCGGATGTTAATTTTGTTCCTACATCTATTATAAAGGGAGAATTGACTCTGTCAGGATATGAAGTATACCCGCCGATATATTATCGCCAGCGGGAAACGGATTTTCCGGGGCGTTCACCCACCTGCGAGAACAAGCAGGTAACAAAATCATATTCGTACAGAGTTCTTTACTTTTAGATTTTATGATTTATCATAGTATTGGAACGGGGAAATTATCATGTATAATCCGAAATCTGATAATGCAGATGAATTTATTTGTCATGAAGAAGTTTTAGATACGCTGGCATTTGCGGATAAAAATAAGAACAATAAAGAATTAATTAATTCCGTTTTGGCTAAAGCGGAAAAAGGTAAGGGACTTACTCACAGAGAAGCTTCCGTGCTTTTGGCATGTGATGACGAAAATTTGAACGAAAAAATATTTGCTCTTGCTCAAAAAATCAAACAAGACTATTACGGTAATCGTATTGTGCTTTTTGCACCGTTATATTTGTCAAATTACTGCGTAAACGGTTGTGTATATTGTCCTTACCATGCAAAAAACAAAACCATTCCGCGTAAAAAACTTACACAGGAAGAAATTAAGAATGAAGTTATTGCATTGCAGGATATGGGGCATAAAAGAATTGCAATAGAAGCAGGTGAGGACCCGATTAACAACCCTATAGAATATATACTTGACTCGATTGAAACCATTTACGGCGTTAAACATAAAAACGGTTCGATAAGACGTGTAAATGTCAATATTGCCGCAACGACAACGGAAAATTATAAAAAATTACATGATGCGGGTATCGGGACATACATTTTATTTCAGGAAACTTACAACAAAGAAAGTTACGAACAACTTCACCCGTCAGGCCCGAAACATAATTACAGATATCATACCGAAGCTATGGACAGAGCTATGAAAGCAGGAATAGACGATGTCGGGCTTGGTGTTTTATATGGTTTGGAGTCTTATCGCTATGAATTTGCAGCTTTGTTAATGCATGCCGAACATCTGGAAGCCGTTTTCGGGGTAGGTCCGCACACAATTTCATTGCCAAGAATTAAAAAAGCGGACGACATAAATCCTGATGATTTTGATAACGGAATTGATGATGACATATTTGCCAAAATAGCTGCTTGTATCAGAATAGCCGTTCCTTATACCGGCATGATAATTTCAACAAGAGAAACTGCCGAATGCAGGGAAAGAATATTAAAACTGGGGGTATCTCAGATTTCAGGCGGTTCTAAAACAAGTGTCGGCGGTTACTTTAAACCGATGCCGGAAGATGAAAATTCTTCGCAATTTGATGTTTCAGACCGGAGAACACTCGATGAAGTTATAAAATGGTTAATGGAATGCGGATATCTGCCGAGTTTTTGTACCGCATGCTACGGAAGCGGAAGAACAGGAGACAGATTTATGGAAATATGTAAAAATAAACAAATTCACAATTTCTGTCATCCGAACGCAATTATGACTTTGAAAGAATATCTTGAAGATTATGCTTCCGAGGACACTAAAGCTATTGGTTACAGACTTATTGAAAACGAATTAAAGACTCTGAATAATACTAAAATTAAAGAGGAAGTCGGCAAAAATTTGGTCAAAATCGCAAACGGTGAAAGGGATTTTAAGTTTTAACCGACGAAATGTTTTATGTAAAATTCCGTGAAAGGTTTGTTGAAAAACCCGTACAGCTTAACATCACTCATTTTTAACGCTTTATTTTTCAAACACTGCACTGCTATCATCCTGCTTTTCGGGTCAAAATCGACTATTTCACCGACTTTATCACTGATATTTTTGTATATTTCCAGTTTATAAGGATTAGGTATAAAAAATTTATTTTTATAAGCGAAATAACATGGCAGCCACGGGTGAAAAGCCCTTATTCGTGCCGATATTTTTTCGGCAGTTTCGGTTTCAAAATCAAGCATCATATCTTCCCGCTTTATGTTCGGGTAGTAAGAAGCTTTGTTTTCGTCCTGCCTGATAGGTATAACAAGCCCGTTTTCAAGATTTTTAAGAGTTTCGGCACACAAAAGCCTTGCATTATGTACAGTTCGCTCTTTTAATTCTTTTGAAGTGTCAGCGGGCAGAATATCAATTTCTTTTCTTAATAAAATATTTCCCGTATCAAAGTTTTCATCCATCAGGTGAAAAGTTATTCCTGACTTTACTTCCCCGTTCAATATATTTTGTAAGTAAGGATTAGGTCCTCTGTATGCCGGAAGATATGACGGATGAACATTTATTGAGGCTATAACGGGAAGATTAATGACCTCTTTTTTTAATTTTTCTTTCCATGTGCCGACAAGTATTATATCAGCGTTAAGTTTTAAAATTTCTTTTTTAAATTTGTCACTATTGGCGGATTTGCATTTTATTTCATGAAGTTTGTATTGTTTAATCAACGTATAGTCGTGAGATGTCTTGAAAAAATCATGTATCATTAATTTGAAAGGTGAACAGGCAGTTCTTTCGTATCTGAAAACCCCGACAATGCTGTTTCCCGAATCTAAAGTTCCTTCTATCAGATTTGCAAGCATTTCGCCTTTACCTAAAATCACAACTTTCATAATTTCTCCTTAAGACGGTTAATATTTTATTTTAGATGCTCTGTCCATTTCTCTTTGTTGAGTTTTTTTAGCTATATCATCGCGTTTATCGTGAATTTTCTTACCTTTTGCAAGTGCAATTTCCAATTTGGCAAAACCGTTTACTATAAAAATTTCCAGCGGAATTATCGTATATCCGTCTTTTTTAATTTTACCGAGCATTTTAAGTATTTCTTTTTTATTCAGAAGCAGTTTTCTGACCCTTTCGGCTTCGTGGTTAAACCTGTTTCCCTGCTCATAGGGGGATATATGGCAGTTATACAGAAAAATTTCACCGTCCTCAATCTTGCAAAAACTGTCTTTGAGATTTACGGCATTTTTTCTGATTGATTTTATTTCCGTACCCGTCAGAACAATTCCCGCAACATATTTTTCATAAACGGTAAAGTCGTGGAACGCTTTTCGGTTTGTGGTTATAACTTTTTTATCCATAAGCGAATTATAACACAGTTTTCGTTAAAACAAAAAATTAACGTCAGCTAACTGTCATAAAGAAAACACCTTACCGTGTGTGCGGGTGAAATCTCTGTACCGAAAGGCACCTGTTGTCTGCATTTTTCCATTGCATAGGGACATCTTGTATGGAATTTACATCCGTCGGGCAGGTTTGCAGGTGAGGGTAAATCGCCTTTTAATATAATCTTTTCCGAATTGTTTTTGGTAATTTGCGGTGCGGAACTCAAAAGTGCTTTTGTATACGGGTGTTTAGGGGTTTTGAATATTTTTTCCGTAAGACCGTATTCGACAATTTCTCCCAGATACATAACGGCAACCCTGTCTGCCAGATACTTAATAACGCTTAAATCATGTGTAATTAACAGAAAAGTAAGATTGCATTTTTCTTTGAGTTCTTTTATCAGGTTAATTATTTGTGCCTGTATACTTACATCTAAGGCACTTACAGGCTCATCCGCAAGTATAAATTCGGGATTAAGCATTAAAGCACGCGTAATTGCAATTCTCTGCCTTTGCCCGCCCGAAAACTCGTGCGGATACATTTTCAGACAGCTTTCATCAAGTCCCGTGAGGATTAATTTTTCTTTTATTGTCTTTTCAATGTCGCAAATCCCTAAATCGGTGTTGATTTTAAGCGGTTCGGCAAGTGTTTCAAAAATAGTCATTTTGGGGTTTAAGCTTGAATACGGGTTTTGAAATACCATTTGTGCTTTTTGTTTGTAATTTTTAAGTTCGGGTTTTGTCATTTTAAAAATATTTTGGTTCTTAAAAAATATTTCTCCCGAAGCTGTCGGTACAAGCTGTAATATTGCTTTTGCAAGTGTCGATTTACCGCATCCGGATTCACCTGCAACGGCAAAAATTTCACCTTGTTTTATCGTTAATGATACTCCGTTTACCGCATAAATATTGGTAGGTTTACCAAAAACACCCTTTGATGTCTTATAAGTTACGTTTAGTCCTCGTACCTTGATTAAATCTTCACTCATAAACAAAGTTTATATTAATTCATTACTAATTACAACTGCATAAAAGGATTATTATAAATATATTAATATAAATTTTATAACAATGTTTTAGAACTTATGCGTAAATGCCGATACGTTCAATTATTCTTTTTCTCAATAAATTCAAGATTATACCCGAGAATATCCGCTATAATATACGCTTCTTCAAGAGTCAGCCTGTTTAATCTGAGTTTATGAGATATTTTTTGAAAATTATAAGGCTTACCTGTTTTTTCAGACATAAGCTGTGCCAATTTCGTTATCGTAACGCATTTTAAAGCCAGTAGTGATTTTATTTTTTCTCTTATTTGCATGTCTTGATTATAAAATTGTTGACTTTTACGGCATAATAATATATTATTTAATTATTATTTTAATTAAATCATCAAAATAGTAATTAAATATTTAAGAAAGGAAGGACACATGAAAGAAGGAATTAAAAATGAAAGAAGGAAAAACCGCATTTACTTTGGCTGAAGTTTTAATTTCTTTCGGGATAATTATTATTGTTTTATTAATTACAATACCTGGTTTTTTGCAAAAATATACCGAAAAAGCCACGGTAGCTAAAGTTAAAAATATTAACTCTCTTTTAAATCAAATATATTTATCGTATAAAACCGATAAAAGCAAGTTTAGACATTTAAAGAACAATTCGGGAAGTGCATATATTTTTTTTAATAAATTTAAAAATAATTTAAAAATTAATAATGATTGCGGTACAAAAGTTCAGTATAAAGGCGAAAATTGTTATCATTCGTTTAATATCAATTCGCAAGAATATTATATGGTTTTGTTCAAGGATGGTTCATTTCTTACTTTTCAGGACAGTACATCCGATAAAGATTCATTATTTGAAATAGTTTACGATGTTAACGGAAATGGTTTTCCTAATAAGTTCGGTAAAGATTTGTTTAAATTTGGTATTAAAGCCGATAATACCGTTATTGAACCGTATGGTTCAGGCAAAGACTTAAAAAAGGAATGTATTGAAAAATTAGATACAAACCGCGGTTGGTCTTGCACCGCGTGGGTTGTTTATAACGAAAACATGGACTATTTGCATTGTGATGATTTAAGCTGGGACGGGAAACATAAATGTTCAGACTAAAACCGTGTTGCAGGGTAAAAAAAAGGAAGGTAAGCATAAGTGTTCAGACTAAAACTGTCAGAGCGGGCTACGTGCGTAGCACTGGGACGGGAAACATAAATGTTCAGACTAAGCCTGTGTAAAAGCACAATGTTGTGAAAAAGTGAGAAGTGAGAAGTGAAAGGTGAAAAGACCGTATCGGCACTGCGTGCAAAATATTTTTAGTTTGTATTGTGTCGTTATGTTGCAGGACATTACTATTCAATTTCGTAGTCAATATGAAATTTTTTAAACAGACCGTTAAAAAAGTCTTTATTTTTCAAAACATCATCTTTTTTCAAAACCATGTCAAAACCGCCTGTTGATATTTGATAGTCGTTGTTTTTATGTAATTTATGTTTGATTACATTCGTGCAATATTCATAAATAATTTCATTACCTTCATTTATGCTTTCTTTAGAATTTTTTTCGTGTCTGTTAAGCCAGTTTTCCGCCTTATTAACTATTTTTTCAAATCTGTTATCACCTTTGCGGCATAAAATATTATATGTAATAAAACCTGCGATATTATCGGGGTCTTGGATTATCGGTTTAAATTTAAACATGGTGTGAAAATATACCGCTTGCCCCAGTGAATTCAGTTCAAGTTTATTAATATCATTTTCAAGCATTGTTATTATTTGTCCGAGTCTCATTGCACTGCCCGCTCCGCTGTGCTTTTTGCGTTCCGATAAAACCCTTATATCCGTATTTCTGAGAATATCTTTATATTTTATTAAATTACTTTTGCCTATTTCTATGTAATTGTTGTCATTTACGTTAATATTAAATTCTCTTTCAGGCATAGGTGAATAAAAATCGCACATTACGCGATATTCGCGGTATTTATCTGAAAATTCATCCGCCTTTACTTTACAGTGAATTTCATCAAAAAAATTCATCTTATTTATTTTTATAAGCGGGATTTTTTGAAAAGATATTGAATTGCGATTTTTATAATTGTTAATTATCATTGTGTATTTTGTAAAACTCGTAAATTTAAAAAATTGCTATATATTTTTTTTTAAAGTATAATGATTTTGAGTTTAAAATAATAATGATTAAGGGATATAAAATATATGACAGTTCAAGATTGGTTTGAAAAGCGAAAACAAGCTCAAATTCAACGCAGAGAGTTGGAAGCCAGAGCGGAAGTTGAACCTAATCCCGATTTGTGGATAAAATGCGTTCACTGTGATGCTCAGCTTTTAAAAGAAGATTTGAAAAATAACAACATGGTTTGTCCTATATGTGATTATCATTTCAGAATAAATGCAAGAACACGTATTGCACAGTTGTTTGACGAAAATTCTTTTGAAGAAATGTTTAACGAAATAAAGCCTGCCGACCCGTTGAAATTTACCGATACGGAAAGTTACAAAGACAGACTTAAACGTGCAAATGAAAAAACGGGACTTGACGAAGCTGTTATAACCGGTGTAGCTTCCATTAAAGGGCATAAAGTAGCGACTGCTGTAATGGATTTTGATTACATGGGCGGTTCAATGGGCAGTGTTGTCGGGGAAAAAGTTACACAAATAATGGAAAAAGCAATAGAATTAAGACTTCCCGTACTGGCTATTACTTCGTCAGGCGGGGCAAGAATGCAGGAAAGTGCTTTAAGCTTAATGCAAATGGCAAAAACATCCTGTGCGGTTTCCCGTTTGGACGAAGAAGGTATTTTGTATATAAATTTATTGACAGAGCCTACTTTTGGCGGTGTAACGGCAAGTTTCGGTATGCTGGGTGATATTATTGTAGCGGAACAAGGTGCAAGAATAGGTTTTGCAGGCAGACGTGTAATTGAACAAACCATAAGACAAAAATTACCGTCTGATTTCCAAACTGCCGAATATCTTTTGAAATACGGGCAGGTTGACATTGTTTCATCTCGGAAAGACTTGCGGGATACTCTGGCAGGTATTTTGGAAATGCATTCAATGTGATTATTTCGTAATAATATGAGGTAAAATTATAATGACGGCAATTTTAGATTTTGAAAAACCTATAGCGGAAATTCAGGAAAAAATTGAAGAATTAAAAAAAATAAGTATGGAGTCAGGTATGGATTTAAGCAAAGAAATTGATACATTTGAGCAGCAGGCTAACGATTATCGCAAAGATTTATATGCTAATCTGAAACCTTCTCAAAAACTGCAAATCGCCAGACATCCCGAAAGACCCAATTTCCTAGACTATGTTAACTGTATCTGTGAAGATTTTATAGAACTCCACGGTGACAGAGAAGGCATGGATGACAGAGCCATTATCGGCGGGTTGGCAAAAATTAACGGGAAACCGATTATGATTATCGGTACCATGAAAGGTAAATCTACCAAAGAAAATTTGGAATATAATTTCGGCATGCCGCAGCCTCAGGGCTACAGAAAAGCTTTAAGACTTTTCAAACATGCAGACAAATTCAATATTCCGGTTGTAACTTTAATTGATACCCCCGGAGCATATCCCGGTATAAGTGCCGAAGAAACAAATCAAGGCGGTGCTATTGCTGTTAATTTGCGTGAAATGGCAAAACTCGGCGTGCCGGTTATTGCTATAATTACGGGTGAAGGCTGTTCAGGCGGTGCTTTGGGACTTGCCGTGGCAAACAAAGTTTATCTTTTGGAACATGCTTATTACACGGTTATTTCTCCCGAAGGTTGTGCATCTATCCTGTGGCGTGATGCAACTAAGGCTTCCGAAGCCGCTAAAGCATTGAAAATTACCGCTAAAGACCTCTTAAAATTCGATATTATCGACGGTGAAATTAAAGAACCCGTAGGAGGTGCTCATACCGATTATAAAGCCGTGTCGGCAAGTATGAAGAAAATTATTGTGAAGTGCTTGAACGAACTTTCAAAACTCTCTAAAGATGAATTAAAAAAACAGCGTTATGAAAAATTCAGAAATATGGGAGTCTTTTTACGGTAATGGCAGGTTACTTTGAACTTCAACTGCGTATAAATCCTCAAATTGAAGATGTTGTTTCCGAATTTTGTTTCGCTAATCTTCCGTGCAGAGGCGTTATTCTGGCTGAAGAAACTTACAAAGATTTGGAAATGATTTCGACTACCGAAGGAACTCTTAAAATCTTTTTAACGTCTGAACCTGATGATTTGGCAAATATATTGCAGGGCGAACGCAGCCTTCTCAAAACCCGCGGGTTTTCGGATGATGAACTCGGGAGTTGGGAATACTTGATTTCCGACAAGCCTGACGAAGACTGGTCTAAAAAATGGAAAGAAAAGTGGGATGTCACTCATGTATCCGAAAAAATAACGGTTGTGCCTGATTGGATTGATTACAAACCGAAAAACAGTAACGAAATTATTATTAAACTTGAACCGGGGTGTGCATTCGGAACCGGTACGCATCAGACGACTCAGTTATGCATGAAGGCACAAGAAAAATATATGCAAAAATCTTCAAGAATGGCTGATATAGGAACGGGTTCGGGCATTCTGGCAATTTGTGCCAAAAAACTGGGAGCATCTTATGTTTACGGATGTGACAATGATGAAACCGTTATTGATGTTGCAAATGAAAATGCACTAAAAAATAACGCCGAATGTACATTTGAACTCAATACGGCTGACAAAATTACCGAAAAATTTGACTTTGTATGTGCAAATATCCTTCATAATGTTTTGGCTGAAATCATGGGGGATTTAAAAAATATTATGGACAGTAAAGCTATAATGGTTTTATCGGGAATTTTGGATGAAAAGAAACCTGTCGTTCTTGAAGCACTTCAAAAACACAATTTGGAACTCCTCGGGGAAATGCATCAAGATCAATGGGTTGCTTTAATTGTTAAAAAAATGATTAAATGATAAAAAGGAGAAAACATGTCTAAAACAGCAATAATTATTCCCGCACGCTACGGCTCATCAAGGTTGGAAGGTAAACCGCTTATTGAAGTATGCGGAAAACCGATTATTCAATGGGTTTATGAAAAAGCTTTGCTGTCTGAACTTGCTGATATGATTATTGTGGCTACGGATGATAAGAGGATTTTTGATGTCGTAAAAGCTTTTGGCGGAAATGTCGAAATGACTTCCGTAAATCACAAATGTGGAAGCGACAGGATTGTGGAAGTAATGAAACGACATCCCGAAATCTCTTATGTGGTAAATCTTCAAGGGGATGAACCGCTTATAAAGCCGGAAAGTATTGATGAAGTTATAAAAAATGTCAAAAATGATAAAAATGCCGATATATCAACTCTTATCAGAGAAATTACGGCACAAGAAGCTCAAAATCCTAACCTTGTTAAGTGTATAATCGATAATTTCGGATATGCAATGTATTTTTCACGTGCGGTTATACCTTATGAGAGAAATAAAAATATTGCAAAATTTTACGGTCACATAGGCATTTACGGTTACAAACGCGAAGCACTGATTAGAATGTCGGAATTAGAACAGTCTGTTTATGAAAAATCCGAAAGTTTGGAACAGTTAAGAGCAATTCAAAACGGTATGAAAATTAAAACCTCCGTCGTGGACTTTGTCCCCGTGGGAATTGATACAAAAGAAGATTTGGAAAAGTTTAAAAAGGAAATGAATAAATAATTATTTCCTTAAAAATAACGTAGGGTTGATATTAAAAATTTTTGAAAGCTTAAACATCATATTTAAGCTTATTCTTTCTTTCTTATTTTCCACTCTGCTCACAAATTCTCTGGAACATCCCATTTGTTCCGCGAGTTTTTCCTGTGACATTTTAAATTTGAGTCGTAATCGTTTTATATTATCAGATATTATATTGTGATATTTATGATTAATTTCTTTCATATATGTATATTAAATCTTTAGATTAAAAATTTTTCTATGAAGTTGTACATCACATGTATAATTCAATTATGTTGATAATATTAGTTTATTAAATAATATTAAAGAATTAAGAAAAATTTTTGAAAAAATACTTGCATTTTTTAAGTTATTTAATTAATATATAGTTAACAAAAATTTAGAAAAATAAATATTTTGTAATATATAAAAAGTATATAAGTGTTAGATTATACAAAAATAAAGGAAAAAACTATGACAGAAAACGCAGAAATTCCAAATGAAACAGATGATCGCCAAAGGATACTTTTAGCTGATGATGAAGCAAGTATCAGACGTATTTTAGAAACACGTCTAAAGATGGTTGGATATGACGTTTATACTGCTCAGGACGGAGAAGAAGCAATAAACGCATTCAACAAGTATAATCCTGATTTGGTGGTTCTGGATGTAATGATGCCGAAGGTTGACGGATACGGCGTAACTCGTGAAATCAGAAGAACATCCGATGTGCCGATTATTATATTGACGGCATTGGGTGATGTTTCCGAAAGAATTACGGGTTTGGAACTTGGTGCAGACGATTATGTAATCAAGCCTTTCAGCCCTAAAGAATTGGAAGCAAGAGTTAAAGCTGTTTTGAGACGTACCAACAACAGAGAAACTTCAGCACCGACAGGCAAAGTAACTAAAAATGTTATTACAACAGGTAATATAAAAATTGATACCGCACGTCGTCAGGTGTTCAGAAAGAACGAAAGAATAAGACTGACCGGAATGGAATTCAGTTTATTGGAACTCCTTGTTAACAATTCGGGTCAAGCATTTTCAAGAAATGAAATATTACAGCATGTATGGGCATATCCGCCTGACCACAGAATTGATACGCGTGTTGTAGACGTACACATATCCAGATTACGTTCAAAACTTGAATCTGACCCTGCAAATCCCGAGTTGATATTAACAGCCCGCGGTATCGGATATATGTTTCAAAGAATAAGCTAGAAATTCAATTTTAATTAAAAAACCGATATTTAATATCGGTTTTTTAATACTTGATAAAGATATTTTTTGTGTTAATATAAAAATACGGATGGCGTCTGTCGTCAAGCGGTTAAGACCTCGGATTGTGGTTCCGATATGCGTGGGTTCGAATCCCACCAGACGCCCCATTTTTAACTTTTTTCCAATATTTTAGCTTATAAAATATCGGAAACAGTTCTATTTTAAGGGTTTCGCCATTATAAGACAGGGTTCGGATGCAAGTTTGAATAATCTCTCTTTTTACTTGCGGCTCTGCTAATCTGAACAGTTCGGGTAATTGGTTACAAAATGCCATTATTAAACTTAAATAGTAAGTTGGAGTTTTTCACCACAATGATAGATTGTTTCACCCATCTTACTTTCTTGAAATTATGCGTTAAACCAGCCCTTTTTCAAGAATATTATCTATAGAATAACAATGTTGACTTAGCCAATTTTCAACCATTTTTACCATTTGATATGTATTTACACTATCAGCGTATTGAGGGAGTTCTTGTATTAATTTCCGAACCTCATCATTAGGTGTTCCCGCTTTTATTTCACTATAATTTTTCATTAATAATAATGTATTTTTGGAGAACTTCTTATAGAAAGCAGCATCACATAATTCCATATAAATCTTTATTTTTTCTTCATCTGAAATCCCCATTTTATCCAAATGAGAAATGATATTCTTTAATGGTTTTCCACAAGCATCAGCAAGAACAATATCATTTTGCCCTAAAGCATGCAGAATTTTTTTCTGAATAGCATATGCAGATTCTTCCAAGGGCTCAGTCGCATATAAATGGGCATTCCTTATGCAATTATAATCGTATTGACTTTTAACGGTAAAAAATTTAGTATTATTCCAAGCATCCAAGAATCTTTCAACATTAAAGTTTTCTACATTTGAATCTTGACTCATTTTTTCCCAGAAATTCTTATCAACATTAGCACCTGGATATCTTTTTTTCAAGGCGGAAACATAACTGTCATGTCCAACTGATTTATAAATTTTAGCTGCTTTATCAAAATGATCTAATTCATGTCTTATCAAAGCTATTTTTTGTTCTTTTGTAATGATATTAGGCAGTTTACCTACTGTCAAAGTGCCATCAGCAAGATCAAATGCACACATACAAACAATATTATTATCCTGAAAAGGCTTTACCTTTATCAATTCCGGTTTTGAATACCCCATTGTTCGTAACATTTCATCTTTAACCGTCGAACAAAAAGTTATATCATTTTTATCATCAATTTTCATTAGTTTTTCCAAGAACTTGTGGCACAAAGTTCTATCCGACTTAAATGTGCAAATATCAGTCTTTAAGGGAGTATATTTTAACCCGATTGTATTTATTTTTACGGGTTTTGTCGCAAGCAAACTTTTCCCGCTTGTTCTAGTCCAAGCAATAATTTCTTTTCCCAGTTGTAATCCTGCTTTTTCTATTCCCATACAAATATCCTTAATTTCCCCTATATATGAAAAGTATTTTTCTCATCAAAAATTGCCTGATTATTACAAAAGTTTAAATGGGAATTTTTATTACTATGCTAAAAATAGTTAAACCTTCTGATTTACGTAATCAAGTTAAATGTTTACACAAAAATTACTTTATTGATTTTAAAACTGTAAGTTGTGGTTTTCTTTACAGTTACTTTAATATTTTGTCAAGCGTAAAAAAAAGCGGTTTCGCATTTGTGGCTTTGCCACAGTATGTTCAATCTGCTCGCTATCCGGACTCGTTACCACTCCGTCCGTCCGCAAATCCGTAAGTTCAGCATGACATTATCTTTGATTTCATAATTTATACCTCCTGAGATTAATTATAACTTAAAATGGATTTAAAATCCATTATTGTTAAAAAATGTATATCATAATTGTGTTGTGAATGAGTCAGTTGTTGAAATATTTATAAAAAATCTTAAAAAATTACGGCTTCGTCATGGATGTTCCTGCAAACAATTATCCGAGCTTATCGGTTGTGATTCATCTTATATAAGTAAAGTAGAAAACGGCAGAATATTACCTTCAATTGATAAAATTATATCTCTGGCAAACTATTTTCAAATTAAGTTTATAGATTTCTTTAAAGAATAGTTTTTTTTTCTTGTTTGAAAAATAAGTAAGTTTGCAGGTCGGATTTACTAATTTGCCAAAACTATATTATTAAGAGAAAAAGTGTTCAAGGTTCAGAAGCTTTTGTTTCTTTTCAAGACCGCCTGCGTAACCCCCTAAATTCCCGTCGGATGCTATTACTCTGTGACAGGGTATAATTATTGCTATAGGATTTTTGTTATTTGCCATTCCTACGGCTCTGCATGCTTTTATGTTACCGATTTTCCCCGCTATTTCTTTATAACTCCGTGTTGAACCGTAAGGAATTTGCATAAGTTCTTGCCAAACAAGGTTTTGAAACGGTGTTCCATGCGGATTTATTTTTATGTTAAAGCTTTTTCGTTCACCTTGCAAATATTCTTCAATCTCATTTTTGCACTGCATTATTATCGCTGTATTTTTTACGGTATAACTTTGCGGAATTTTTTCTTGTGTAAAAGTTAAACAGGTTATTGAATTATCTTCCTGACCTATATAAATCTCGCCTATTTCCGTTTTGAAAGAATATTTATACTTCATCATCAGAACTTTTTCAGTTTTGTGCCGTACCGTTATTTCTGTAGGCATAATACGCAAATGCCAGACAAGTTATTCCAAACAGAATTCCAAAACACATTGTTACTCTGTAAGAATATAAAAATGCTGTTTGATATAATTTACCATTATTTAAAAACAGATTTTTAAAAGTCTCAAAAAGCGTTATCGTAACGGCAACACCGAGGATATTTCCCATATTTCTTGATAATGCCAATATACCAGAAGCAATTCCGAGTTCATGTACATCTACGCTTGTTATTATTGCATTGTTTGAAGGTGATTGAAATAAGCCGTTACCTATTCCCATAAGTCCGGAGGCAAATATAATTTGCCAGGCGGAAACATTTTTGTCATACAACGTAAATAACAGCAAGGCTATGCAGTATACTATCGGGCCGGCAACGGTTAAATATCTGCTGCCGTATTTCCCCGAAAGCCTTCCGCTTATCGGTGCCGTGACAGAAAGGGTTATTGAATAAGGAAGGATTAACAGTCCGGTTAAAAGCGGGTTATACTTTAATATATCTTGCAAAAAAAACGGCAGAAGAATACTGTTTGTGTACATTGCCATATAAGAAGTCATAACGGCGAGATTTCCGAAAGTAAACGGTTTAATTTTGAACATGGAAAAGTTTATCAGCGGGTAATTAATTTTGTGGTCCCTAAAATAAAATAATCCGCCGAAAATTAACGATATTGCACCCAAAATAATTATTCTAAGCGAGTTCCAGCCCCATGTGTGTCCTTCCGATATTGCAAGAAGCAGGGCAAAAAGGCTTATTGTGAAATATAAAAATCCTTTATAATCAAATTTAAAGTTTTTTATATCCGTATTGACTCTTTTAGGCAGCATTCCGTAAGCGAAGTATGCACCAGCCGCAGCTACCGGTACACAAGGAAAAAATACTGCCTGCCAGTTGAAATTATGAATTAATATACCGCCCAATGCGGGGCCTGTCATTCCGCCTATAGCAACTATACAGCCGTTAAGACCTAACGCTTTTCCGCGTCTTATTCCTTTAAAAATCATTGCAATGACGGCTTGTGCGTTTGATAGCATTATTGAAGCCCCGATAGCTTCCAAACAACGGAATGCTATTAAAAGATTAAAACTTTCAGCGGTGGTATTCAGGTATGCACCTAAGCCGAAAATAAGAAACCCTATACTGTATAGCTTATTTTTAGGGAAAATGTCTCCGAGTTTTCCGAAAAACGGCAAAAAAACGGTTAATACGAGCATGTAAGCAATCATTACCCATTGAATTTGTCCCATTGTTACGTTTAAGTCAATGGACATAGGATATAAAGCGAGATTAACTGATGTTGAATCCAGCATCGCCATGAAATTGCCCGCAGCAACTATAACAAACATAATCCATTTGATAAATTTAATACTCATATAACGATTTCAATAATCAAAGTTTATAATCTTTTTACTGCCGCATCAATTAAACCTTTAAACAAAGGATGCGGTTTTTCGGGTCTTGACTTGAATTCGGGATGGAATTGTGAAGCCACAAACCAGTCTAATTCGGGTAATTCAACTATTTCGGCAAGCATTCCGTCAGGAGACATTCCCGAAAATACCAGTCCGGCATCGGATATTTGCTTCATATACTCATTATTAAATTCGTATCTGTGTCTGTGACGTTCGGAAATAACATTTTTCCCGTACGCTTTAGCGGCAACCGAACCTTTTTTAAGATGACATTCGTAAGCACCGAGCCTCATTGTGCCGCCATATCCCTGTACATTTTTTTGTTCAAGCATTAAATCAATTACGGGATATGCGGTATTTTCATCAAATTCCGTCGAGTTTGCTTCCTTTAAGCCCGCAACATTACGTGCATATTCTATTACGGCACACTGCATACCCAGACATAATCCCAAAAAAGGTACATTATTTTCACGGGCATATCTGATTACATTTAATTTTCCTTCAATACCTCTGACGCCGAAACCGCCCGGAACTACAACAGCTTTTACATCTTTCATCAGATTTTTACAGGTTTCGTAATCCATACATTCTTCGGAATTTATCCATTTTATATCAACTGCGGCATCATTTGCATATCCTGCATGTTTTAAAGATTCTACGACTGATATGTACGCATCGGAAAGTTTAGTATATTTTCCCGCAATGGCTACTTTTATAACTTTTTTGGGATTTTTAATTCTTTCAACAAGATTTTCCCATTCTTTAAGATTAGCTTTTCTGTTCTCGGTATTAAGAGCATTAAGAACAACCCCTGCAAGGTTTTGTGCTTCTAATGCAAGCGGAACTTCATATATACTTTTCATATCGCGGCATTCAATTACCGCATCTTTAGGTACGGAGCAGAATAAAGCGAGTTTTTCTCTTTCGGTTTTCGGAATTGGTTTTGTGGTACGACATACAAGCACTTCGGGATTTATGCCGTAGCTTCTCAAGACATTAACACTGTGTTGTGAAGGTTTTGTCTTTAATTCCCCCGATGTGGGCAGGTAAGGAAGCAATGTTGTGTGTATTGAAACTGCATTTCCTATACCGACTTCCGATTTGAATTGCCTTATTGCTTCAATAAACGGTAAACTTTCAATGTCACCTATGGTACCGCCGATTTCGATTAACTGAAAATCTGGCTTAAATTGTTTTGTAGCCCCTACAATTCTTGATTTAATTTCATTTGTAATATGGGGGATAACCTGAACCGTACCGCCGAGATAGTCTCCGCGGCGTTCTTTTTTTATAACGTGCTGATAAACACTTCCGGAAGTTACGTTGTTGTATTTTCCCAGAGAAGTGTCCGTAAATCTTTCGTAATGCCCCAAATCCAGATCTGTTTCGGCACCGTCATCGGTAACAAAGACTTCACCATGCTGAAAAGGGCTCATTGTCCCCGGATCTACGTTAATATACGGGTCAAATTTTTGGTTAATAACCGAAAATCCTCTTGATCTGAGTAATCTGCCCAAAGATGCGGCTACTATACCTTTTCCCAGTGAACTTACTACACCGCCTGTTATAAAAATATATTTTGTCATACATATCCCGCCTTTTTAATAATCCGATTTACTATATATCAGTTAATTTTTGGAACTTTAAAAAATCCGTTTTCTTCTTCGGGTGCATTTGCCAAAAGTTCCTCTTTAGTTTGTTCATAATGAACTTCATCTTCTCTCATTACATTAACAAAGTCGATTACCTGAGTCATGGGTTTTACTTTGGAAGTGTCAACTTCGTTCATTTGGTCAACATATTTCAATACATCGCCGAGTTGTTTTGTATATAACTCTTTTTCTTCCTCTGTTAATTCCAGTCTGGCAAGTTTTGCAACATGTTCAACGTCTTTAATAGTAATCATTTTTTACTCCATTCAAATACATTTTTTATATTATCATGGAAAATTTTTTTCTTACAGGTTATATTAAAAAAATTTAATTTAAGTTAAGGATTTTATTTTTCGGGGAAAATATGTTATACTAAGTAGTGGAGATAATTCAAATTGGAAGAGATAGAAATAAATACCGAAGAACTTGATAATCTGCTTGTCTCATATAAAAATTGTGCTGACGGGAAAAAAAAACGTGTCTTGCATTTGAATATTGTTGAAAAATCAATGTTTTTGGTTAAAAAAATTGCAATGACACTTGCCTTCCAATTTGGTATGTCTACGGAAGATTTAATACAGGTAGGTTCAATAGGTTTGATAAAAGCTATTGAGATGTATGATTGTCAAAAAAATACCAGATTTAAGACCTATGCGTCATATTTTATCCGCGGTGAAATAAGACATTATATAAGAGATAAAGGCCCTATTATTAAAGCTCCGAGAGAACACAGGGACATGTTTTTACGCGTTAGTGCCGCTATAAAAGCACTTAAAGAGCAAGGATTTGATGAGCCGAGTGAAGAACAAATCGCTAATGAAGCGGGATTACCTCTTGAAAAAATAAATGAAGTTTTGGAAATTGAACATTGTAGAATGATTCTTTCTCTCGATCAGGCATGTTTCACTGACGATGACGAATATTCTTTGCTCGATAAAATTCCCTCGGGTGATTATCGGGAAGTTTTAAATTCTTATGAAGATAAAATTATGATAGTATCTGCTATTAATAAGCTGCCACCTAAATTAAAGCAGATAATAGAGATGAGTTTTTTTGAAGACCTGAATCAGCGGGAAATTTCAGAAAGAATACATATTTCTCAAATGCAGGTTTCAAGACGTATAAAAAAAGCATTAAGTAAAATGTACGAAATAATTAAATCAAGTGAAAGCAGTTCATAAAAGGAGAGACATATATGACATTATTATTAACGGTTATTGCGTTTGTATTTATTGTAGGACTTTGTATAGGAAGTTTTTTGAATGTTGTGATATTAAGAAGTTTGGAAGGTGAATCGATTGTTTCCCCGCCTTCAAAATGTCCGTCTTGCGGGCATGCTTTAAAATGGTATCACAATATACCTCTATTTTCGTATATATTTCTCAGAGGTAAATGTGCTTTTTGTAAGGAACACATTAGTCTGCAATATCCTATAATTGAACTTTTGACGGGAATTCTTTTCTGCCTGATATTTATTGCGGGAGGAATTTCTGTAAATACTCTTGTAATGATGATTGTGGTAAGCTTGCTTATTGTCATTGCGGGTACGGATTTAAAAGGAAAAGTTGTGTTTGATGTTCATACACTTTCCCTTGTGGGGGTATGTCTTATATATTCCGTATACGCTACCGCAAATATACTTTATTTAGCTCATGTCAGACCCGAATATATTACTTTGAATAAAGATACAATAATTTTTCTGCCTGTAGTTTCTTCCATATTAGGTTGTCTTGCGGGTATTGTTATTATGGAAATTCTTGCCAGATTTGGAAGTATTGTTAAAAAAGGTACAAGAATGTTTGAAGTCGGTGATACTTATATCGCCGCAGGTCTGGGAGCATTGTTCGGCTGGCAAATGATTGTACCCGTTATTTTATTGTCAATTGTTGTTCAGGTTGTACTTTTCCTTCCGATATTTATAAGGGATTTATTTTTGAGAAAAGAAACCAAAACCCTTGTTGCACTTTTGTCTTTTATTGCTTACGCGATAATATTTTTTGCTTTGGAACAAACTGGTATAATTACGGTCGATAAGCTTATTGTGTATATACCTGCCGTTTTGGTTCTTGCATTGCTCGGTATTTATTCTTGCGTAAGGATAATTACAAATTTAAAAGAAAATCCGTCCTCAGGTACATGCATGCCTTTCGGGCCTGCTATGGTTGCTGCGGCATTTTTGACTTTTATTTTAACAGCATTTATTTAATCAAATAAACTCAATTGGTTTTGTTTACCGTAATGCTTTTGTAAATACGAAATTCTGTGATATTTGCAAGTTCCGTATTTATCTATTGCTGCCATGTGTGATTTTGTCAAATAACCCGCGTTATCTTTCCAGCCGTATTCGGGAAATTCTTCATCCAATTTGTTCATATATCTGTCACGCGAAACCTTTGCAAGTATGCTGGCTGCCGCTATGGAAGCCGATTTACTGTCTCCTTTTACGACATATCTTTGCGAGTAATCAAAATCCCATATTCTTTTATTTCCGTCCAAAAGTATCAAAACTTCACTTCGGGCAAGCAAATTTCGGGCTATAATCTTAGACGGAGTGTCGGGCATGGGGTATAACTGATTTATAACGTTTTCACAAACTGTCTGCATACCTTTCAGGGATGCTTTTAAAATATTTAACCTTTCAATTTCATCAACATCAACGCAAATTGTTGAATTAATTGTGTTTTCCTTAATAATATCGTAAAGTTCTTCGCGTTTTTCGGGTTTAACTTTTTTACTGTCGTTCAAATCAACAAGTTTTTCGACAAGCTCTTTTGAACGCTTATTGAAGCATACGGCACTTACAAAAACTCCCCCTGCACCACAGCCCCTTCCTGCTTCGTCACTGCCGATTACAACACGATTATTTTCTAAATCGAATGCAAAAAGTTTTATTACGGTAGAGTCTACGGTTAATTCAGTTTTATCGCTATTTGTTTTTTTCATAATTATTCCCGAAAGTATAAAAAATTTATAAAACTAATTATCAAATTCGTCAAGTATAAATTTACCGATTAGACCTTCTCTAAAATCTCTTAAAATATAGACCGATGTTCTTTCAATGTCGGGTAAACCGCCGGAAATAAGCCAATTACGCGAAACGGCGATATCATTAACCGTAAGTTTGTCTGTTTTATAAAAATTTTTAACCTCATCAGGATATTTGCAAGCAAGAATGTTTAAGAGTTGATTTGCCGAAATCTCATTAGAATAAGCGTTTTCCGAAACCGCATTAACAAATGCAAGTTTTTGAGCCTTAACCTGATCTTCCTGCTTCATCGGAATAATCCCCGGTGTATCCAGCAGTTCAATATCAGGATTAATTCTTACCCACTGTTGTTGTCTTGTAACACCTGCCTTTGCCCCTGTTTTTGTCTTTGATGATTTTGTTAATTTATTAATAATGCTTGATTTTCCCACATTAGGCATGCCTGCAACCATGACTCTTGCGGGACGTTTCAAAAGCCCTTTTTTCATTAACGCTTCAATGGCGGGACTCGCAAGTGATGTAACCGTAGTTATAATAAGCTTAATGTCTTTTGAAGTTTTTGCATCCGTTGCAATAACCGGAAAAGTGTATTTTTGTTCAAGATATGAAATCCATTTTCCCAGTTCGTTTTTATCCGTTAAATCAGATTTATTAAGCAAAATTAAACGGGGCTTTTGACCTAAAAGCCCCGTCGTATCTCCATAACTGCTCGATAAAGGTAATCTCGCATCAAGAACTTCAATAACGGCATCTACCAGAGAAAGCTGTTCTTTTAATTTCTTTTCAGCTTTAGCAATATGCCCCGGATACCAATGTATATGAAGTTTATCTTTTTTCAATTTTTTCCTTAATACGAGTTGCTTTACCTGAGCGTTCTCTCAAGTAATAAAGTTTAGAACGTCTTACATCACCTTTTCTGAGAAGGTTAATCTTTTCAATTCTGGGCGAATTGAGAAGGAATACACGTTCTACGCCTACACCTTGGAAAACTTTTCTTACCGTAATAGTTTTGTTAATTCCCGAACCGTGTTTTTTGATTACGGTACCTTCAAAAGCCTGAATTCTTTCTTTGTTGCCTTCTATAATTCTTACAAAAACCTTTACGGTATCACCGGGATTTACTTCCGGCATATCTTCTCTTAAAAAAGTTTTTTCTAAATCGTTAATAATAGGGTTCATTTCTTTTTCCTTTATGATTATATTTCGTACTCGTAAATAAAATTCCTTAAATCGATGTTCCACAAATACATCGACGCACGTGAGATTATCTTATGACAAATATAATTAAATATCAAGTATGTTTTTAAGATTTTGTAATATAATTTATTTATGTCAGGTGATTATAAAAAATTATTAAACAAAAGAAAGAAAAAACAGTTTGCCAAGCCCGAAACCATGGGAGTAAATATAGATAAGAACGAGTATTACGAAATAATACTTTCAAACTCTGCACATCCCGAGAACGCTTATAAAAAATTGGTTGACAATAGCTGATGTTTAATATAGACTTTAAATGCTTGTATGCTGAAAATTACGGGCCTGTGGCGAAATTGGCAGACGCACCAGACTTAGGATCTGGCGCAGCAATGTGTGAGAGTTCGAGTCTCTCCGGGCCCACCATTTTGAAAATGTAAACCGTAAGGGGGCTTATTATAGATAATTTCAGAATAGTAATAGGTTCGGATCATGGCGGATTTGATTACAAAAAGCAAATTATTGAATTTTTAAAAGATAAAAATATTGATTATACGGATATCGGTACTAATTCCGAAGTTTCTTGCGACTATCCCGTTATTGCTCAAAACGCCTGCAAACTTATTACCGAGAAGAAAGCCGATAAGGGTATACTTATTTGTGGTACGGGTATAGGAATGTCTATTGCTGCAAATAAAGTTAAAGGAATTCGTGCGGCACTCTGTTCGGACACATTTTCGGCAAAAATGTCGCGGCAGCATAATGATGCAAATGTTTTATGTCTGGGACAGAGAGTCATGGGAATATGTGTTGTAAAAGATATTATTGATGTTTGGCTCAATACCGATTTTGAAGGCGGCAGACATTTAAACAGAATTGAAATGATTGAAAATTAAGAGGATATATGACGGAAGATATTAATTCAAAGAAATTGGCTTGTATTATAGCAGGGGCTTTGGACGATAAACTGGGGAAGGATATAACAATTTTGAACATCAGTAATGTTTCATCACTTGCTGACTATTTTGTTATTGTGACGGGAGATTCAACACCGCAGGTGAGAGCACTTATGGAAAATACAAGGGACAAAATTAAAAAACTGTTCGGACGGCTCCCGTTAAGAGCGGAAAACGATGCTAAAAACCGTTGGAACTTATTGGATTACGGGGATGTGGTTGTTCATATTCTTCACAGAGATGAAAGGGAAACTTACGCTATAGAAAAGTTTTGGAATAACGCATTTTGCATTCCCGAAAACGAATGGGCAGAAATTTCCAAAGAATACAGAGAGTTTTAAGTTAGTTTACAATTCTAAATACATTTGCAATATTAATAAATGAGAGTAAAATAGGGTTATGGAAAATAATAATAATCTGGAAAAAGAAATCAATGATGCCATAATGGCTATGGCTAAAGAACCGCAAAAAGCTGAAAATTACCATAAACTTGCGGAATTGTATTTGGCTCGTCAGGATTATGACAAGGTAATGTCCGTACTGGAAAGTTTGCTCGCAATTCATCCGGATGATGTTCAAGCATTGGTCGGTATGGGTACCATGTGGTTTTATGAAAAGGATTTCAGAAAATCTCTTTCATATTATAACAAGGCATTGGAAATTAATCCCAAAAATTTTCTTATTTATTACAATATGGGTAATGTTTTTGCCGAATGGAAGAATTTTTCAAAAGCTTTATTTTACTACAACAGAGCAATTGATTTGAATTCAAATAACCCTGAAATATATAATGCTATTGCACTTTTATATAATGATTTTGAAGATTATATAGAATCAAAAGCTTATTATGAAAAAGCCTTATCACTTGATCCCGAAAATATTACGGCACTTGTTGATATGGGTAATGTTTGCTTTAAGTTATTTGATTACGAAACCGCTTTGGAATTGTATAAAAAAGTTTTCGTTCTTAATCCTGATAACAAAATTGTTGCTATATGTATAGGTAATACTCTTACCTTGATGAAAGAAAGAGAAAAGGCTTATAACTATTTTGAAAAAGCTTTGACTATGGAAGGTGACAATTACAAAGCATATATTTGTTATGCAATTGCTTTATCAGAATTCGGAGAATATGATATGGCGGTTGAAATGTATAAGCGTGCCATAAACCAATCACCTCGGCAAATCAATGCGATTATTTTGCTCGCTAATTTATACACTAACTTTAATCATATAGATAAGGCTATTGAATTATACAAATCAGCATTAAAATTAGAACCTAACAGTGCGGAAACTTATATGCTTCTCGGCAATGCCCACTATCTTGATAACGATATTGAACAGGCTATTGCGTCATATAGAAGTTCAATAAATATTGAGCCTGACAATGACGAATACCGACTTATCTATAATCAAATTATTGATGAATATGTTGATAAAAAGCACAGTGCGGGGAATGTATAATGCAGAGCAGTTCATCGTCCGAACCTTATATGATTGAAAAAATCGTATCTGCTTTGAGTTATTTGACCATGGGAATGGCAGGATTTATATGGCTGATTTTGGGTTTATTTACAAAAGCTTCGTTAAGACCTTTTTTAAAATATCACATTTATCAGTCGATTTTTATATCTATAGTATTTGTAATCTTATCTTATTTACTGGGTTTTATCGTAAATATTTTAAGTTTTATTCCGTTTATAAACAGGATTACCGCTCAGTTTGTTTTCTTGCTTAATATGCCGTTTTTGTTCGGAATGTCAGTTATTCAAACTTGTATATATGTATTTCTTACATATTTGGCAGTAACTTCTTTTATGGGCAAGTACAGTTATATCCCATACGTTTCCGATATCATCGGTCAGAATGTTTCATAATAATAAAATTTTTGTGATAATATACTTATAAAAGGGGATAATATGGGACAAACTTTAGCTGAAAAAATAATATCCGAGCATGCAAATAAACAGGTTAAAGCCGGTGAACTTGTCATAGCGAATGTTGACGTTACTGCGGTGCAAGACGGTACGGGGCCTTTAACCGTTCAGGAATTTAAAAAACTTAATATCCCCGTATTGCATAATCCTGAAAGAACAATATTATTTATTGACCATGCTTCTCCCAGTCCGCGAAAAGAGTTGTCAAATACTCATACGGTGCTGCGTGATTTTTCAAGAGAATACGGTGCGGTTATATCTGATGTCGGTGCGGGAGTTTGTCATCAAAGACTTGTCGAAACATTTGTTAATCCCGGTGAAATCCTTGTGGGTGCCGATTCACACACTTGCACGTCAGGTGCATTAGGTGCTTTTGCTACCGGCATGGGTTCAACGGATATTGCTGTCGCCATGGCACTGGGAAAAACATGGCTTAAAGTTCCCGCGACTTTTAAAATTGAAGTTAACGGTAAATTTAAAGACGGTATATGTTCAAAAGATTTGATGCTTCATCTTATCGGAATGATAGGAGCAGACGGTGCAACATATAAGGCTTTAGAATTCTGCGGCGATACCATTGAAAATATGGAAATGTCAGAGAGGTTTACTCTCGCAAATATGGCTGTTGAAGCAGGTGCTAAGGCAGGATTATTTATTGCTGATGATAAAACCAAAGAATATTTAAAGGTCAGAGGTCGTGCCGATAAGTACAGAAAAATACTTCCCGATGACGATGCGGTTTATGAAAGAGTGATAAAAATTAATGCATGGGAAATTGAGCATACTGTGTCCTGTCCTCATACGGTCGATAATACAAAAAAAGTCTCGGAACTTGAAAAAATTAAAATTAATCAAGTATTTATAGGAACATGTACAAACGGACGTATAGAAGATTTGCGAGTCGCAGCCGAAATTTTAAAAGGCAAACAGGCTCACCCTGATGTAAGACTTCTCATCTGTCCCGCTTCAAAAGATGTATATTTGCAGGCACTTGATGAGGGTTTAATAAATATTTTTGTTGAAGCAAATGCCGCAATATTACCTCCGGGGTGCGGACCTTGTGTAGGTGTCCATGCGGGAACTCTTGCTGACGGTGAAGTTTGTCTTGCAACGCAAAACAGGAATTTCCAGGGCAGAATGGGCAATACTAAAGGCTTTATATATCTTTCATCCCCTTATGTCGCCGCATGCAGTGCCGTAAAAGGATACATTTGTGCCGATTAATTATTATTATGTGTAAAAAAATATAATCTGTTGGGTATATATCAACGTACGTGCAATAACGGACAGAAATTACTTACTATGAATGTAAGGAGAAAATTATGTCCGGCAAAAACCAGTATAAAAAAATGTCACTGGAGGAATTGGTTGTTTTGTCACAACAAAACGACTATAAAGCACTGGAAGAACTTATAAAAAGAGAACAAAAGAATATTTTTGCCGCATTTGCTTATTTGAGCAAAAAGCATGAAAATGTCTCAGACTTAACTCAGGAAGCACTTTTAAGAGTCGCGAAAAATATAAATAATCTTAAAAACCCGAAGCTTTTTAAGGGCTGGTTAAATCAGATAATAACAAATCTTTTTTACGATGAACTCAGAAAATCGCAAAAACACCCCGAAACGGTATCCATAGACGATGATGATACCGAACAAATATTTTCTGTTAAACTTCAACTGCCCGATAAAAAATGTAAACCCTATGAGAAATGTGTATCAAATGAGTTGGAAAAGGTTATCAGAAGTGCCATTTCCGAACTTCCTGACCAATTCAGAATAGCCATAATTCTGCGGGAACTTCAGGGATTAAGTTATGAAGAAATCGCAAATATTACAAAATCCAGTATCGGAACGGTTAAGTCAAGAATTGCCAGAGCAAGAGGCAAATTACAGGAAGATTTAAAGGCATATATTTGAAAGGAGTATACAAAATGCATCATTATCGGCTAAGCTGCGAACAAGTGGGAGCATTAATGGCTTTTTACATTGAAAATAAATTGAGTGACAAATTATCATATTTTGTGGAAGAACATCTTGCCGCATGTCCTTCTTGCAGAGAAAAATATCAGACCATGAAAAATATTATTAATAAATACTCCTCCCTGAAAAATAATATTCCGCCAAAACCTGCAAATGAAAGTATTAATCAACATATTACGAAACAGTATGAAGAATTCAAATTGAATTTGTCGGCATATATTGACAATGAACTTGATGATGATGAAAATATAAAAATTAAAAAAATAACTATATCTAATCCTCTAGCCCGTCAAGACCTTGAGGATATATATAATTTTAAAAAACTTCTGCATACTTCGTTTGAAAAAACAAAAAATGAGCTAAAAGAAGATTATTCGAAAAACGTAATGATGAAAATAACCGACCCAAAAAACAACGGAGAAAGGTTTAATATAACAAAAGTTATAATGATATTTTGTACGGTATTGTCAAGTATAGTCGCGATAACAATAAAACTATTATATTTTTAAATTTCCCGAATAATGCATTGCGGAATTATTTTGGTATTGAGCCATAGTAATTCCTTTGGGATAAATAACTCTGTTTTCTTCCGCTTTATTCATTTTAGCCATAGCTTGTTTTTGTTTAACTGCGGCATATTGGTTTCTTGCAACAGGTGTAATAAGGTTACAGGAAATAATCGAGCCTAAAGTGCTTGCAGTAACATCAATACCGTTTTTGAAAGATAAATATTCATCTTTAATTTTGGGGAAATTGTCAAGTTTTTCTATGTTAAATTTTATATTGCCTATGCAGTCAATGTTGTTTCTGTTTTTGGAAGTAACCCCTTCTTTTTTAAGAAATTCTCTTATTGAAGTTGTGCTGAGTTTTCCTGTTGAAACCAATTTTGATGCTAATCTTTTTATCGAACTTGTAATTACGTAAAAAGATAAAATATTAACTGCAGCATCAGCGATTTCTTGCGGAACGAGAAAAGTTTTTTGGGCGGTAGAAATTTTGTCATTAAATACAACAGCACCTACTTGAGCCAGAGAAGATAAAACCCATCCTAAAACTCCGGTATGAACAAGCATATTTCCGGGATTTTCACCGTATCTTTTGTATAAAGTACCAAGCATTTTCCCGAAAGACTTCATTTAGCACCTCCGGAAACAGTTGATTTATTATTTTCTTTATTTTTTGATTTGTCCATTAACAGGTTTGTAAAGTATTTAGTCAGCGGGGCATCAATTAAGAAATTGGTAAACATCATTACAACAAGTGCCGCAATTGTTCCGAATGTATTTTGGTATTGTTTGTAATCATCCGAATTTTCATTAAGTTTAAATTCGTCAATTTCAGGAGCAAAAATTGTTCTGCATTTTTTTACTCCGGGAGCGGGTAGTTTAGAGCATTCTTTAATCGCTTTAATGCATCCTTTACGGATTAAAAATCCCGTCGTAGTACCTACGATAATCTTTGAAATTGTTTTTGCGACGGAAACTTTTCGTGTATCCTCATCGACTCTTTTATTGTGTGCATCAATAAACGGTTGTGACATTAATGCCGAAGCACCGAGGATAAGTCTTTGTTCTGCTGACGAAATATTTTTTCCGATACTTCCTATGAATTTTACGGCCTTTTCTGACTTGTAGGTAGTGTCAGGAATAATATTTAAAATTCCCTGCTCAATTCTTGATATGTTTTTTCGCACATATCGCCCAAAAATATTATTCATAATCGGAAAATTAATACCTGACATTTATTTCTACCCAAATCAATAAAGTATATCAAGCTTAAAAATTGCCTTCAAAAATGTATTTGTAAATAAAAATTAACATTTCAGGCATAAAGAAAATATTAAAATAAAAAGGTTACAGAATTGCACCTTTCGGCACTACCGTAACACCGTTCGGCGAAACGTGAAATCCGCGTCTTTCGTCGTCTTCACGGTTAAATCCTATGCGTGTGTTTGGCGGAATAATAACATTTTTATCGATAATAGCACGTTTAATTCTGGAATATCTTCCCACTTCGACATTTTCCATCAAAATGCTTTCCGAAATTTGTGAAAAGCTGTTTATTTTAACTTTTGGGGAAAGAATACAACGTGACAGACCTCCGCCTGAAACAATACATCCTTCGGACACCATGGAGTTTGTAGCCATACCGACGCGTTCACCTTCTTCCCAGATAAATTTAGCGGGCGGATAATTGTAATTAAATGTTCTTAAAGGCCATTCCTGAGAATAAAGATTTAATTCAGGGTCATAATCGAGCAAGTCCATATTTGCCTGCCAGTATGCGTCAATACTCCCTACATCCCGCCAGTAACCGCGTTCCGTATCAGTCATTCCGGGGAAAGAATTGTCATTAAAATTATAAATATATATATGTTTTCCTTCTTTTAACAGCATCGGAATAACATTTTTACCGAAGTCATGGCTTGACTCTTTCATATTCACATCGCGGTTTAAAGCGTCAAGCAGAATATCTTTATTAAAAATATAGTTACCCATTGAAGCAAGGCACATATTGGGATTACCGGGAATAGATTTTGGTTTTTCCTGAGGTTTTTCAACGAAATTAATAAGTTTCCAGTTTTCGTCGACTTCGATAATCCCGAATTCGTGGGCTTCTTCTATCGGAATAGGAATAGCCGAAATAGATAAATCGGCTCCCTTTTCTTTATGATATTTCAGCATTTGGTAGACATCCATTTTATAAATATGGTCCCCGCCAAAAATGCAAACATAGTCGGGGTTTTCGTCAGTAATGTGGAATATGTTCTGGTAAATGGCATCAGCAGTGCCTCTGTACCAATCAACACCTGTTCGCATTTGTGCGGGTGCCAAATCAACATATTGATTTAAAAACGGAGACAAAGCCCAACCGCGGGTAATATGTTTATTTAAAGAATCTGATTTATACTGTGTCAAAACTTTAATTTTATAAAATCCCGAGTTAATAAAATTGTTAAGAACAAAATCAATAATTCTGTATCTTCCGCCGAACGGTACGGCGGGTTTGGCTCTATCTTTAGTCAGCGGGTGCAGTCTTTTGCCTTCACCGCCTGCCAAAATCATAACAAGTGCATTATCAATTGACATAAGAACTCCTTTGCAATTATTATATAATATTTTTTAAAATTTTGCACTAATATAAATCGATGATTTGCTAAAATAATATAAGTCATTAATAAACCCGAAAAACAAACTCACTTGACATTACAAAATTTTCTTAATAGAATAAGACATGAAGCTTGCCGACTTGGCTCAATGGTAGAGCAACGGTTTTGTAAACCGTAGGTTGTAGGTTCGATTCCTATAGTCGGCAGTTTTTGACAGAATAATGCCCTTGTGCTCAGGGACTCTGCCGAGTAAAAGATTAAGTATCTTTTACGAGAGGAAGCACTCCCTTGGTCAACAGGGTTGACAACAGAATAAGCCCTTGTGGCTCAGGGACTCTGCCGAGTAAAAGATTAAGTATCTTTTACGAGAGGAAGCACTCCCTTGGTCAACAGGGTTGACAA
>CANPZB010000003.1 GCA_947588755.1 Candidatus Gastranaerophilales bacterium
ACTCGGGGGGGGGGTGAATGCTAAAACTTCAAAATTCGATTTTTTCATAATTTTTTCATTAACTCCCAAATTTTCGGTGCTTCGCACCACAGTACCGCCCGATTGAAATTTTTCAACCTTACTCTATCATTATAACATATATTTTGAAAATTTCAAGGGTAAATATGTTGATTAATTTGCTTGCAAGGTGTAAAAATTAGTTTTTTAATTATATAACACACATTCGCTTAAATTAATGCATAATTTTAGTGTAATGTCTGTCCAAAAATGTTTTTTTATTCTTCCTGCTCACTTAAATCAGCAAATTCCAGAATACCGAAATATTCCTTGAATTCGTTTTCTTTCAGCACTATATCTTTTTTTACAAGAACATCCGAGACCGTTATTGTACCGTCATTGTTAATTTGCTTAATATAGTAATCGTGTCCCGCATGCAATTCTTTATCCGTTGCTTCTTTAGGAAGTTCAGGCCAAGTTCCGGCACAGGCAAAACCATGACCGCTTTTCATTACTGTTTTAAAGTCATTGAGCATTTCATTATTAATCCGATATACTTTGCCAAATAAAGTATCATAATTTACAAATGAATTCCTTGCTCCCAATGCATCCAGTAAATCCGTTGCATGACCTAAATCAACCTGTTTTCCTTGTTCTTCACGATATTTTTCATATCCCAGACACAACAGCGTAAAATCAGGGTCTCCCGTTCCGAGTCTTGTCATTCCTTTTTTAATTTCGGCTTTAGTAAAAGAATAACTTTTGTCTAATCCTTTAAAATTAACGGTTCCAACCCCCTCTGATTCATCATAACTTAATGCTTCTTTTAATAATTCACGCCCTTCTTCAGTTTGCATAAGCCCTTTGACTCCTGATGCCAGATAGCATACTCCGCTCACGCCCTGAGAAAAATCCGCGTCAAACTCTCCGTTTAACAAATCCTCATTAAAATCAATTTCGCCTCTGGGCAAATTTTTTATTGTATCGATAACTTTACCTTCTTCGTCATATTTTACGGTCAACAGTATTTTGTCGTTTTTATAAACACTTCTTTGCTCAAGATGCCCGTCGTCGGAATAAATCCCTTTTTGCTTCAGGGAACCGTCATCTCTGTATAATAATTCAATTTTTTTGTTTTTATCAGTTTTTTTGTCGTATTTATTATAAGTTTTTTGGATAATTTTTCCGTCAGTAGAATAAGTAACGGTGCTGCCGTCGGAAAATGTTTCTGATTTAGGTTCACCATTAGGATAAAATGTTCTTTTTACTATCTCTTTATCATTATTACCTGCATTTGCAGAACTGTTTTTTCGCACATTGCGTGAGAATATCGTACTACCGGTTTTGTCTGCTTGTATTGCGGTGTTATTGCTCACATTATTATTTCTATTTAAAAAATTAAATCCTATACGAACCATGTTTGTTTCCTTCAAGCTGAATTTATCTTGATATATTAACGTATGATTTGTCCAAAAACTTTAATTTTTTTTACATTTCTTAAAAATAATTATAATATTTTATGTTTTTACATACTTGCTTCTTTTACTTTTTGCCAAACGGCAGGAAAATATACTTTATGAGCATTATCGTAATAATCATAGAATACGGGCTGAAAACCGTTTCTTATAAGAAGTTTATGTATGGGAGACGTACGGTAAATCTTATTCCCGTTAACAATTTCGGTGGATGATATTTCTGGGAAATATATATGATCTGTCGGAAGTGTTCCCAGTACAAATAAACCGTTCTTAGGTAACGCTTCATTTATTTTTTGGAATAAATCGTTTAATTTGTTTGAATTTCTGCATAGTTTGAAATAATTGTAATCATTATCATCGTCTATTAACATGTGATAAAGTGCATTTTGGAAAATTATTACACCGTTTTCTTCAGGCTTCAATAGTTTATCAATGTTATTTATATTTCCGGGTTTGAAACAAACCGTGTTTCTTGCTATTTGTCTGGGTTTGACAAATATTTTTACGTTATTAAATTGGTCGTTTTCATTAATGTGTAAAGCACGCAATAACGGCAAAGTATATTCCGATATCCTTTTATCGGTTCCTTTCTCCTTATAATTTTTGTTCATTGCGTCGCGATATTTTTTGAGTTTGATATCTTCTTGCTTTCTCAAAGAAAAATATTTGTAAAATTTGTTTCTCAGGTTATCCACTCCTTTGTTTCCGTATAAAGTTCTTATTTTTGTTATATCTCTAAAAAGGAAATTTTCATACGGTGACGCAGCTTCTATTTCATATTCATCAGGGATTTGTTTTATAACTTCCGGAAAATCATATCCCGTAATTTTGTATTTGGCATTTTTACCGTTTACGATATTTGCATCATCAAGCAGTATCGCAAGAGTATAGGGTTTTTGCCCCGTTGAGCATCCGAACTCGGCTATTTTTGTGCCGTTCGGGAAATTCTGCATTATGTAATTCTTTACAAATTCCGATGTTTGAATATCTCTGAAAAATGCGGTATAATTGTTTACTTCATCAGTTTTGCCGCTGTTATTAACTGTTGTAAAGCCTTCATGAGCTTTAAACGAAATATTGTTGTAAAATTTGTAATAATTGGGGGTAATTGTAATCATATTTTTTGTTAAAAAACGGGAAAATTTTTTTTTGCTATCATTTAATATATAATTTAACATTTGTTTACTTCAATATGCTGTTGTTTATTTAAAAATAAAATAATTAGAATTGTTAAGAAAAATTTACAAAACTCCGAAAAGTTAAATGAATAAACTGATTTAAACATTCAAGTCAATATTGTTTGTGTGCTGAATTTAAAAAAACAATCAAAAATATATTATTTTCAAATTGCCGAAAAACATATTTTTCTGCTTGCATTATAATATTTTGCAAGTATTATAAATCTATGGCACAAATTGTGCTTAATTTTTAGCCGAAAAAAGAGGAAAAAATGTCTAAAGATGTCATAGAAATAGAAGGTACTATTATAGAGTCCATGCCCAATGCAATGTTTCGGGTTAAATTGGAAAATGACCATGAAATACTTGCACATATTTCGGGCAAAATCAGGAAAAATTTTATAAGAATTTTACCCGGTGACAAAGTAAAAGTTGAAATGACTCCCTATGACCTTTCAAGAGGACGAATTACATTCAGGTTAAAATAAAATCTCACGAACATATATATAAATAAAGGAAACAAAAATGAAAGTCAGATCATCAGTAAAACCTATGTGCGACAAGTGCAAGGTTATTAAAAGAAAAGGCAGAATTGCCGTAATTTGCGAAAACCCTAAACACAAACAAAGACAAGGGTAAGTTTTGCTTTGATAAGCAATGATTATTACTAAAAAGTCGAATTGGCGGACTTAATCGGTCAATGGTGAGGAAGTATTTAAGCCTCATATCAAAAAAAATCTAACAACCAGAAAGGAAAAAACAAAATGGCAAGATTATCAGGGGTTGATTTACCCCGTAACAAAAGAATGGAAGTAGCATTGACCTATATTTACGGTATAGGTCCGACAAGAGCAAGAAAAATTCTAGCTGCTACAAAGATTTCACCCGATTTAAGAACGGATGACTTAACAGATGAAGATATTAAACTTTTAAGGAACGAATTAGCCAACTATCATATAGAAGGTGATCTTCGCCGCGAAGTTACAATGAATATCAAGCGTTTGCAGGAAATCGGTTCATACAGGGGCTTGAGACACAAACGTAATCTTCCCTGCCGCGGTCAAAGAACCAAAACCAACGCAAGAACAAGACGCGGTAAGAAAGGTTTGGCAATAACCAAGAAGAAAACGGTATAAAGGTTAGATACTCAGGAGACAATAAGATTTACGGATAAAAATTTTTAAATCCCAAATCTGAAGGTTTCAAAATTAATTAAAAGAAAAATATAAAGGAAAAACAAAATGGCAAGACCAGTAAAAACAAAGAAAAAAGAAAAGAAAAATGTATTGCAGGGTGTCGTACATATTCAGTCCACCTTCAACAATACAATAGTAACTTCTACGGATACACAAGGTAATGCTATTGCTTGGGCAACAGCCGGTGCAACCGGATTTAAAGGTGCCAGAAAAGGTACTCCTTTTGCGGCTCAATCAGCAGCAGAACTTGTTGCTAAAAAATCAATCGATCAGGGTATGAAAAAAGTTGAAGTTCATATCAAAGGACCGGGTTCAGGCAGAGAAACGGCTATAAGAGCTATTCAAGCTGCGGGATTGGAAATTACATTAATTAAAGATGTTACTCCTATTCCTCACAACGGCTGCCGTCCGCCTAAGAAAAGACGTGTATAATACGGATTAATTACCTGAAATCAAGGATAAAACTTATTCTTGTTTCACGGTTGTTAACCACAAAATCGGGGGCTTGCTTATAGCCAAAAGCAAACCACAGATGCCCCGAAAAAGTAAAGGAGAAACTTAAATGGCAAGATATACAGGACCTACAAACAAATTATTCAGAAATAAGAAAGTTCAGGATTTGTCAAACAGAAAATTGACATCCTCAATGAGACAAACATCTTCAGGTCAGCATGGTGCGGCAAGAAAAAAACTTTCGGAATATGCATTGCACCTGGCTGAAAAACAAAAAATCAGATTTACTTACCTTGTAAGTGAAAAACAATTTGCTAAATATTACAAAGAAGCAGCCAGAAGAAAAGGTGTTACCGGCACTATTCTGTTACAGTTATTAGAATCAAGACTTGACAACATACTTTTCAGAGCAGGTTTCGGAATTACCCGTAAACAGGCAAGACAAATTGTTAATCACGGACATGTACTCGTAAACGGCAAGAAAGTTGATATTCCCTCTTATCTTGCAAAAGCGGGTGACGTTATAACAGTCAAATCAAGAAGCAGTGAATTTTTGAAAAATGTTACCGAAATGATTGATATGGCTTGTGCACCTGCGTGGATGACTATTAACAAGGGTGAATTACAAATTACTTTCGACAGAATACCGGAAAGAGAAGAATTGGATCCGGAAATCAAAGAACAGTTAGTAATTGAGTATTACTCTAAATAAAACGTAAATAATTAATTTTGGTCATATCAGACAAAAAAAATATATTTACAAAAAACAGTTAACAAAAAACCAGGAGATAAAAAATGGAATTAAAAATTAAATGCGTTAATACTACAACAAGTTCAGACGGTTCACAGTACGGAAAATTTGTTATAGAACCGTTGGAAAAAGGTTTTGGTACAACAATAGGCAACTCGTTAAGACGAGTTCTTCTTTCCAGTTTGGAAGGAACAGCGGTTACATCTGCAAGAATTGAAGGTATTACTCACGAATACACTGCAATTCCGGGTGTTCTGGAAGATGTTATTGATGTAATGCTTAACCTTAAAGGTCTTGTTGTAAAAACAGATTCTAAGGAAGCACAGCATTTGAGAATAGATGTTGATCGTCCGGGAGCTGTTCTTGCGGGAGACATTCAGCTTCCTGCGGGTGTAAAAGTCGTAAATCCGGATTGGTTAATATGTACTGTTGCTGACGGCGGAAGTTTTCACGCAGATATAATTGTTGAAACAGGCAAAGGCTATGTGGCAAACGATGTTCCGAGAGATTCTAAAGGAATTTCCATAGATGTATTGCCTATTGATGCGACATTTATGCCTATCAAACGCGTTAGTTATACGGTTGAAAGTGCTCGTGTAGGCGATTCTATAGATTTTGACAAACTTACTTTGGAAATTTGGTCAAACGGTTCAATAGACGTTACCACCGCGTTAAGTCAGGCTTCAAATCTGTTAATTGAACACTTTATGCAGATTTCGGCAATAACAGGTCAGCCCGTTAATGCACCTTCATTGAATATTGAAGATGAAGTCGAAGATGACAGCAACGCTCCGACAATGACCATTGAAGAATTGGAACTTTCGGTAAGAGCATACAATTGTTTGAAACGTGCAAGTATCAATTCTATGGCTGAATTGCTTAAGAAATCAGAACATGACTTGCTGAATATCAAGAATTTCGGTAAAAAATCTTCTGATGAAGTAATTGAAAGACTTCACCATTTCGGTTTAGACCTTGCTCCAAATCCGGAAGTTGAAGAAGAAGTATAATTTGCCGGAATAAATACGGCAGAAAGTAACAATTTTTGTAAACAAACAAAATAAAAGGATAAAAAAATGAGACACCAAACTAAAAAACATACACTCGGAAAAGCTCAGGACCAAAGAGAAGCATTGTTGCGTTCTTTGGCGACGGAACTTTTCTTACATGGTGAAATTAAGACAACCATGGCACGTGCAAAAGCATTAAGACCTTATGCCGAAGAAGTTATATCTTTGGCGAAAAAAGGCGATTTGCATGCACGTCGTCAAGCCGCAAAATATATTTACGATAAAGAAACAGGTAAATATATGGATTTAAAAACAGGTGAAATATTTGAAGCACCTCAGGCAGACAAAAAACTTTCAAGCGAAACGGTTTTAAGAAAATTGTTTATGGTAATCGGTAAAAAATATTCTGACCGTCAAGGCGGATATACAAGAATATTCAGATTACCTCCACGCCGCGGTGATGCTTCTGAGATGGCTTTAATTCAGCTGGTATAATCCGATGCGTTATGCTTTAAAAGTTCAATATATCGGGAAAAATTACGCAGGAAGCCAAATTCAGTTCAGACACGGCAAAGAAATTGAAACCCCGACCATACAAGGCGAACTTGAAAAAGCGATTAGTACATTGATAAGCGGTGATACCGCAAATAAAAACCGACAATTTAAAACAGTCTTTTCCGGAAGAACCGACAGAGGTGTAAATTCATTGGGACAGGTTGTTCATTTTGACACAGACGAACGTATTGTTGCTTCAAAGTTCCTGTATCAGCTGAATGAAATACTTCCCGACGATATCTCGGTCAGTGATTTATGGAATACAGATGAAAAATTTCATGCCCAAAAGTCAGCAAAACGAAGGCACTACAGATACGAATTTATCAATCGTAAATTCAAAAATGCTTTTGACGGTGATTTAATGAGGGTTAAGTATGAAATTAACCTTGACAGAATGCAAAAATCATTAAATTATCTTTTGGGAGAACATGATTTTTCGAGTTTCAAAAGTTCCGGAACGCTAAACCCGAGCAGAGTTTGTTTTATAGAAAAAGCCGTATGCCGTAAAGAAAATGACAGAGTAATAATTGATATTATCGGAAACAGATTTCTTTACAATATGGTAAGAACCATAGTCGGTACCCTTCTGGAAACGGAAGGGCATAATCTGACTCCCGAACATATAAAGGATGTTATGGAGTCAAAAGACCGTAAAAAAGCCGGTCAAACAGTCAGTCCTTACGGGTTGACACTAATAGAAGTAAGATATGATTAAAATAACGGAGAAATAGCATGAAAACATATTCGGCAAAACCTCTTGAAGTAGAAAGAAAATGGTATTTGATTGATGCTGAAAACGAAGTTCTCGGCAGACTTGCAGTCAGAGTAGCCAATATTTTAAGAGGGAAAAACAAACCCGAATACACTCCCAACGTTGATACGGGCGATTTTGTAATCGTAATCAACGCTGATAAGGTACGTGTAACGGGCAACAAAGAAACAGATAAAATATATTATCACCATACGGGTTATCCCGGCGGGTTGAAATCGGCAAGTGTCAAAGAATTGCGTGAAAAAGATGCAAGACTTTTGATAGAAAAAGCCGTAAAAGGTATGTTGCAGCATAATACGCTTGGCGACACTCAGTTTACAAAGTTAAAAGTGTATAACGGAGCAGAACATCCTCATGCGGCACAAAAGCCTATATTACTTGAAAAAGAAGGAGGTAAAAACTAATGGCTGATAAAGAAATTATGGCAACAGGCAGAAGAAAGACCTCTATAGCGGTAGTAAAGCTTGTAAAAGGCAAAGGAAGGATATTTGTTAACGGTAAAAAGCTTAGAGACTATATCGGTAACAGACCTGCTATTGAAATGTTAGTATACAGACCGTTGGTTTTGACTGATAATCAGGAAAAATACGATGTAAGAGTTAAAGCCGTAGGCGGCGGTGTTGTAGCACAATGCGGTGCTATAAGACATGGTATTTCAAGAGCGTTGATAAAAGTATCCGAAGAATATAAAAACGTATTACGTTTGGAAGGTCTTTTAACACGTGACCCGAGGGTTAAGGAACGTAAAAAATACGGACGTAAACGTGCAAGAAAACGCTTCCAATTTTCAAAAAGATAATTTTTATAAAAAGACGGAAAACCGGTTCAAAGAGCCGGTTTTTTTGTATATAATATTTAATTTGTAATATTTTTAAAATCGTGATATATTTTACTCATTATGAAGCCAAAAAATTTTGCGGTATGTTACAACAAAAAAATATCGGGTTCGGCAGAAGTTAAGGATATGCTTGTCGGTTTATTAAAGCAGAACAACATTAAGCCCAAAATATGCGATATAGACAATTTAAAAGGCGTTGCGGATTTTGTATTTGTAATCGGGGGTGACGGAACGATATTGAAAGCGGCACGTTATTATGCTAAATCAGGCATACCCGTATTTGGAGTTAATTTGGGGCGGTTGGGTTTTTTATCTCAAACTTCTAAAAATCGTATAAATTCATCGGTACAGAAGATTTTAGACGGAAAATTTATAGTTGAAGAAAGAATAATGCTTCAAAGCGGCAGTTTTTCAGCATTAAACGATTTTGTAATAAAAGGTTGTGCGGCATCAAGGACATCAAGATTTTCGTTAAAAATAAACGGGCGTTTTGTCTGTGATTATCTTGCTGACGGTATAATAATTTCGACACCGACGGGTTCGACGGCATACGGGCTTTCGGCGGGCGGTCCGGTTCTTGCACCTTCATTAAAATCATTTGTAATAGTTCCGATATGTCCTCATACATTGACGGCGAGACCTCTTGTTATACCTGACGGCGAGACCGTAACCGTATGTGCAAAAGATTTTAAGACGAAATATCTTGTATCGTGCGATGGTCAGGAATTTAAGGAATTTACGAAGGAAATAACAATAAAAAAATCCGATGCGGCAGCTAAGCTGGCATTATTGGATAACAGTGATTTTTATGCGGTTTTGCAGGACAAATTACACTGGGGAATTTCTCCTGTTTCAAATCATTAAAATACATGTATTTTTATTGTCAGGCAAGGGTTTTGGGAATTAATATTAAATTTTGTTCATAATTTCTCATAAATTCTTGTACTTTTTGTCTATTTAAAATAGTATGTTAATATATTGTTAACTGTATTCATTAAAAGCGATGAATAATGGCAGCTTAAATATAAATAAGTAATAATTAAAAACATAAAGAGGTAAAGACAGTGGAAAATTTTGTATCAGATATCTTCGCAAAGAAAGATGAAGCGACAAGTGGCAATCAAGCACAGCGTTCACCTATAAATCCTACCAACATCAAGGTAGTAGGCGTAGGCGGCGGCGGCGGAAATGCTGTTAACAGAATGATAAAAGCAGGTTTGTCCGGTGTGGAATTCTGGTTAATGAATACAGACTTACAGGTTTTGGAATACGGTCAAACAAGCAACAAGATACAATTGGGTGCTAAATCAACGGCAGGTTTAGGTGCCGGCGGTGACCCGACTGTAGGGGAAAGAGCTGCCGAAGAAGCACAACAGGAAATTACTCAGGCACTTGACGGTGCTGATATGGTATTTATTACTGCAGGCATGGGCGGCGGTACCGGTACGGGTGCGGCACCTGTAGTTGCTAAAATAGCTAAAGAACTGGGTATTTTAACAATAGCGGTTGTTACAAAACCATTTACATGGGAAGGTCGTAAGAGATTAAATCAAGCTAATCAGGGTTTGGAAAAACTTAGAGAAGCTGTTGATGCGGTGATTGTAGTTCCTAACGATAAGTTATTGCAAGTTGTTGACAGACAGGTATCTTTGACCGAATCGTTTATAATAGTTGATGAAGTACTTCTTCGCGGTGTACAAGGTATTTCCGATATTATTACTGTGCCGGGGCTTATCAACGTAGACTTTGCCGATGTCAAGTGTGTAATGGAAGCTTCCGGTTCTGCACTTATGGGTATCGGACGCGGTCAGGGCGAAGGCAGAGCTATTAAGGCTGCCGAAATCGCTATTAATTCTCAGCTTCTTGAATCGTCAATTAACGGGGCAACTGGTGTAATCGTTAATATTACGGGCGGACCTGATATGACGCTTCATGAAATTTCAGATGCCGCAAATATTATTCATGATGCGGTTAATGATGATGCTACGGTTATTATCGGTACTGCCGTTAATGAAAATATACAGGGCGAAATTCAAATTACTGTAATTGCAACGGGTTTTGAGATGAAATCGCAGTCAACGGAAGAAAAAATGGATGTTAAGCAATTGAGTGCATCTGACTTTTTTGCGGGAACATTTAATAATACATCTTCTTATCAGACCAATAATACACCGAGCAGAAGTTCAATGCCCAAAATCGGTTCAGGGTTTACTAATATAGAAATTCCTGATTTCTTAAAAAAATAATACACATATAGACCATAGTGAAACTGGAATGTGAAAAGATTAGAGAGAACGATTATGTCGTTCTCTCTTAGTATGTAATCGTAATTGTTAACTTTTGTAAACATAAATTTTATAAGCTGAATTCCTTGTTATATGGGGGAATACACTTTCGGAATTATTTGATACGCATGTATTTCGGGCAATTTTTGAACCCAAAATTTGTTTATAAGTACATAGGGGATATAAACCAAATTGTAAAAACGAGGAATATAAGGCTATATAAGCCTAAGTTTTTCATGGGGAAATATCAATAACGGTAAAAGTATAAACACGAAAGGGGAAAAATTATGAGTAAGGTAACAACACCACCGGTAGGACAAACTCCGGAAAATCCAAAGCCGCGTAAAACAGGAACAACTAAAAAAACGGCTTCGACAGCAAAATCTAATAAGACTGGTACAGGAGCGGCTGCAAAAGCCAGAACTACGGCTAGCACAAGTTCAGCAAAAATGAACAGTGTTTTTTCTGCACAAGAAGTCGAAAATTTTAATAAACTTTATGCAGAGTATCAAAGCAACATTCAGACCGCGTTTAATAATCTAAATAAGGCAGCAGAGCCTGCAACATCAGCATTGCCAACTAATGTTGCAACTAAAGCAGCAGAGTCTGCAAAATCAGCCCAGAAAAAAATCTTAGCTTTGCCACCTCATGTTGAAACTCCAATCGGGGGGGGGGCTGTAGAGCCGTCTGCAACATCAGCACAGAAAAGAATTTTAGCTTTGCCACCTCATGATGCAGATGCTGAATTCAGAATTTTATCTCAGAATGAATATGAAAGAGAAATCGCAAGGTATGATGAATTTTATAGAAAATTAGATGCAGAAAAAGCGAATGCAGCTAAATCTGAAATAGCAGCAAACAAAGGAACTAAAGGTTTCTTTGGTAAACTCAAAGGCAGACTTGCAAAAGGACTGGAAGCCGGCAAGGCTTATTACAACAAAATACCTAAAGCAGGAAAATACGGACTATTGGCTATGTTAGCTGCAGCTGGTGTCACATTGGGAGCAATATTACTTTCAAAAGACAGCGATGATAAACTTGAAGAAACGATAGCTGATAATACGACGGTTAATGAGGAAACAGCGGAAAATCCCGAAACTCCGGCAAATGATGAAGCACCTGCAACTCCGGAAACACCGGAAGCACCTGTAACGCCTGTAGTTGAACCTCCGAAAACGGAAGAACCGGAAAAACCGGAAAAACCGGAAGAACCTGAAAAATCAGAAGAAACCGAAGAACCCGAAGAACAGGAAACACCTGCACAACCTGTAGTTGAAGCTCCGAAAACTGAGGTAACCGAAGAACCGGCGAAATCTGAAAAACATAAAACCAGACCTTTGGATAATTTCCGCAGCCAAAAACCGCAAAGAAAAGCTAATTATCACACAAAACGAGCTATCAAATTAGAACACAAAGCGGAAACCAAACAAGCATTACAGGAAATCTATGAAGACCGTGCAGCAAGTATGCCGCAAGACAGACCGCTCCAAAGAATCAGACGCAACAGAGCTATTCGCAGAGCAAGATGGAACGAAGTTCGAGCAGCAAGAGCAGAAAGCAAAGCAGCAGCACATCGCGAAATAGCAGAAATGTATTCTCAACAAGCTTCATAAAAGTATCCCCAAGATACAATAAAAAAAATACCGCTCCCGAAAAAGGGCGGTATTTTTCTTATCAAATTATTTTGATTAATTAATCTTTAGCATGTCCTGCCGTTCCTAAAACGTCACGCATTTTGTGCATAACCATTTCTTTAACGGCTGTTCTTCCCGGTCCCATATATTCACGAGGGTCGAATTTTTCGGGATGTTCAATAAAGAATTCTCTTATTGTTGAAGTCATAGCCAATCTTAAGTCGGTATCTATGTTGATTTTTGCAACACCGTGTTTTGAAGCGTAGTTAAGCATTTCTTCCGGAACACCCTGTGCATCAGGTAAATTACCGCCGAATTTGTTGCATTTTTCAACAAATGCCTTCGGTACCGAGGATGAACCGTGCAATACTAACGGATAATCATACCCTACTATGTCATTTACGGCTTTTTTAATTTGAGCTAATCTGTCAAAATCAAGTTTAGCTTCGCCTTTAAATTTATAAGCACCGTGAGAAGTTCCTATTGCAACAGCTAAAGAGTCACAGCCTGTTTCTTTTACAAATCTTGCTGCTTCTTCAGGGTCTGTATAAGTAGAATCAGCAGAGTGAACTTTTACATCATCTTCAACACCCGCCAATTTACCGAGTTCTGCTTCTACGGAAACACCTCTTTCGTGTGCATAATCAACAACTTGTTTGGTTAATTTGATATTTTCATCAAGCGGAAATCTCGAACCGTCTATCATTACGGATGAAAAACCTCCGTCAATACAAGATTTACAAATCTCAAAATCGGCACCATGGTCAAGATGTAATGCGATAGGAATTGTTGTGGTTTCCAATGCCGCTTCAACAAGTTTTATCAAATATGTTTGATTAGCATATTTTCTTGCACCCGCAGATACCTGCAAAATAATAGGTGACTGTGTTTCTTCCGCAGCTTCGGCTATACCCTGCAAAATTTCCATATTGTTTACGTTGTAAGCACCTATTGCATAACCGCCCTGAAGTGCTTTTTTGAACATTTCGCCTGTTCCGACTAATTTTCTTGTCATATTCGTTCTCCTTACTTAAATAAACATGTTACAAACATACATTACAACAAAAATATCTTTTATACAACAAAAAAAATCGTGAATTTGTACGGCAATTTTCACTTAAAGCCATATATCGTTCAACACAAAAAACTTTTGTTAAGTTATGTTAATTCCAATTTTTCCCCTGAAAACACTTGTCCTGCTTGCTTATTAAGTATTTTCCCATCCCTGTAAAAAAAAATTTTACGCAAAAAAAAATATTACGAATTTTATAATATTATAATTTAATATAGGGAAAAATAGGGAAAAAAATAAAGGAGAAAATATGTCAATAAAAGCAATTTCAAGTGTATCACTCGCTAACCGGTATAACAGAGTGAATTTTGAAGGGAAAAAGAAACAAAATAACGAAAGCCATATTGATATTAAAGATATTAAACGCAGTATGAAAGCACCTGTGGCAGCAGCATTATTTGCTATGAGCGTTCCTATGGCTAATATATCGGCAGCAGACTCTTATCGCGATGTTGAGCCTTCGCATGTTATAGAAATGACGGATCCTCAACAAAAAACTGAAAAAGTTATAGCTGTTGTAACAGAGGAAAAAGGTGCTTATCTCACCGATACGAATTATTCCGGCGTAGGGGATTCTAGACCTGTATACGGACCGTGTTATATACATTTTATCAGCACTGACGGAAATAATAATGATGCCGAAGTAGTTAGATTGTCTACGGTTAATGAGAGTACGGGGAAAATTCCTGATGCAAACGGTAATAAAAAGTTATGCAAAATAAAAATTACACATTCCGTTTATGTAACAGATCTCGTTACGTATAATTATAAAGACGATGCGGGAAGAATTAAATATACCGAATACTACGTTGCAGGTAAAGGTGTTACCAGAAATGCGTTGAAAGATGCTAATACCGGTGAAGCTTTACGTAAAGATACAAAAACAGAAAAAGAAGCGGACTGTATCAGAATTTCAAAAGACACTTACACAAGACTGGCTAAAGTAATGATTGGAGATGCAAAATTTAGAACAATTGACAAGAAAATATCTGATGTTGAAAAAGAATATAGCGAAGCCATATTAGAATTATTCGGTCTTTAATTAATATTATGTAACTTTTTGTAAATGTTTTTAAACATGGTGAAATTACGTATTTCACCATGTTTTTACATGTATATACAAGAGAGAGAAATTACTATGTCTACACATATTTCAAATATAGATAATAATTTTAAACAATATCCGGCTGCTGCCGAAAACAAAACTACAGTTGCTGCACAACCTGATAAAGTTTTTAATGTAAGCATGGGAAACACCGACATCTACTCAAAATTAGGTCTTACCGATGCTCAAATAGCTGCTATACTTGAAGTATATCCCAATTTCTTGGAACTTAAATTTGAAGAACAACAGGAAATAGTCAAAAGCTTAAAAACAAATACCGCACAACAGAATGTAAGTGAAACAGAAGTTGTGACAGACGAAGATATTTCCAATATCAGCAGAGATGCGGCGGTAAAAATTGCTTATAACGATAAAGATTTCACGGGCAAGTTAAAAGACTGCACGGCTGAACTTACAAGAAACCTGTATATATACGGGATTAAAGACTTTAAAGGCAATACTGTTTTTGAAGGACATAGTGAAGCCGAATGGGATAATTTATCTTCTGATGAGAAACAAGCTCAGATAAATAAATGCGTAAGTTTGCTCGGCAAAGATGAAAAATTTAAGACTCTGATTAATGATATTAAATCATTGCCCGAAGAAAATAATGATTTAAAAATCATGCTTCTGGACAGCTTTATGCGTGAAATTCAAACGGCAAACTTGAATAATATTTCGCTTACGGAATTTCGTGCAAAAGATGAAGTTACCCGCAGCAATATGTTATATGATTATGTTTTTTGCTGCAAAAATGAAAATACTTCAAATAGCAGTGACGATAAGTTTTTTAATCAGTGTGAAGCATTGACAACGGGTGTTAGAGAAGCCTTAATCAAAATGGGTGTCAAGGATGTACACGAATATTTTTGTATTGATGATGCCGTAAAATACATGGATCGCTATTTATTGGATGCGGATACAATATTCCATGAACAACATTCCGAAAATAATACTGCTGAAATGAATGAGACTGAATTAAAAATTCATCATTATTTGTCCGAAAAATCCCGAATACAAATGGCTTTGAAAAGTGAAGAAAGAGTAGCCGAACTTGAACATAAAGCACAAAACGGCGGTTTGTCCGTTGAAGAAGAAGTTGAATTAAGTCAGCGAAAAGAAGGCTTATCGCTTAATAAAGATTTATTAGAAAAAAGAGACCATATAAAAGAGCCGTCAAATGACTATGAAAAATCAGTTTATAACGACTATTTGGCTGTTAAAGAGCAAGCAACCAAGGTTTCTGACAGCAAGTTGTATATATACAGCCAAATGAAGTTTATTGATGAAAAATGTGCAAATATGTCCGCTAAAGAAAAACTTAATTACATTAAAACATATTTGTCATTCAATAATGATTCTTCATCAGTAGTTATATTTGAGCGTTTCCGCAAGGAATTTCCTCAATTATTGAGAGATATACGAATATCGGATAAAGCTGCTGCAAATATGACAAATATGAATGGAGATGAGGCATCTATTGTTGCGGAAACAATTTATGACGGATATAACAATGGTTATGAAAATGAAGCGAAAATTGCAGCTGACATAGGAATTACTTGTATGTCTGCTGACAATCGCCAATCAATGGATGAACCAAAAGGAAAATTGGTCGATGTGGCTGTTAAAATTGGTGATGAGAATATTTTAATGAATGCTACCAATATGACTACGACAATACATGATGCCAAGACTCAGTTAGGAGCAGAAAATAAGATATTAAATTCAGAAGGTGCAACACCTGAAGTAATTATACATGCCGCTTCGCAGTTGTCTAATTTCCATAAGGATAATCAGGTTCCTCTGGCAAAGACCGTTACGGATAAAAGTCCCGAGGCTACGGCATATATGGCTGAACATAACGTAATTTCAAAATGCCATAAAGATAATCAAACTGAAATATTTTCCATAACTCATAATGCAGTTAACAAACACTTTGAAGGTGCTGATGCCGTAAAATATTCTAATGCATTGATAGACCAAATTCAGTACTGTCATAAAGACAATCAACTGGCAATGCATAATGAAATTTACAACAACACAAAATATCAGGAAGTCAGAGAATATGCGGCACAAAATATAAGCAAACTCGATACCACGGTTCAGGGACAGGCAATTGACACCGTTTTGCGTTCGGGCGATAAAAATGCCATCGAAAAAGTTTGCGGTGTTATAGAAAAATGCTCTCCCGATTTGCAGCGTGAACAAGTACAAATTATTGCCGTAATGAACAGTTTGGAAAACAAACAAAATACTTTCGAAGATGACATTGCATTAAAACTTTCCAATTCTGTTGCACTTACACCTGATGAGTTAGCAAAACTTTCTCCCGCCGAAAAAAGAAGTTACTATCAGAAAATGTTTTTGAACGCTTCTGCATCCGATAAAATGACAATTTTAAGGAAATTGCAAGGCTCTCAACAAAAAACGGTTTATACAATTATATGCAGATATATGCCTTCTTTAATGGAAAATATGATTGATGAAGGTATGGGACCGCAAATGATTAAATCAGGAATTCCTCTTGAATTGCAAAGCAAAGTTATGAATTACATGAAGAATTCAACAATAGGCAAAGTTATTGAACAATACAAAACTTTAGAGAAAAGTTCTAATTTCCGCTATTTCGCAAATCAAAGTGACAAGAAGTCCGCATCCGAAGGACTTAAATATATGACAGACACTTTTGGTAATAAAAAAGATAAAAAAATTAAAGATAAAGTCGACATTCGTATATAAACCATGTGTACTCTATAAATGCTGAAAAGAACCGCAATGACGGTTCTTTTTTATTTCAAAATACTTAAACTACTCTTTAAAAAGTATGATGGGTGGAATAACAATTGTTTCACTCATCATACGAATTTTGACCCTGCATTCATTAAAACTTTCGCGGGTAATCTTTCGGTATTTTCCAGCCGTTACGACGAATTATTTCTGTGCAATATCCACCATTACCGTCTTTACAACCTTTCGTTGTATTACTCATCAAACTGTCCTCGTTCCCGTCCCATAGTAGTAAAGCAGGTTGCATCCCGTTGCTAAAATTGTATTTATATTCCAGTATTTCACTACCTGTCGGTATAAAAGCAAATGTGAACATACAGCTACCTTCAATATCTTTTTGTTGCCGTTGCAAGCATTTCTTTATATTGTTAAAAGGATAAAAAATAATTTCTCGGTTTTCATGCAGATTAAAACTAAAAGCCGAACCGTCTGCCAAATAATAAACTTTTTGCGGCAGCAAACCCTTTGCAACATCTCTTATTTCCTCCGAACCCGCTATTTTTAAATACGGTGCAAAGTATTTATTTACGTGAGTATCATATTTTCCGCCTTTTTCATATGATATATTGTGGTCGTCATCATATTCATCAGTTTCATAATAATCCGACCATGTGTCTTGTGGTCCGTAATAAGCTTCCGCCATTCTAATTGCGTTATTCATAACACTGTAAAACTTTGCAAGCCGAGTTTCAACAACTTTCTTTTTGTAGTTTTGTACAAGAGTCGGCATGGTCAAAGCCGCAACCACCCCAATTATCCCGAGGGTGATAAGGACTTCCGCAAGGGTGAATGCACAGCGTTGTGAAAGGTGAGAAGTGAAAAGTGAAAAGACCTTATCGGCACTTCGTGCAAAATAATTAGCTGGATTGCTTCGCATTCGCTCGCAATGACCGTACATCCCCATGTCATCCTGAACAACCACGTCATCCTGAACAACAATGTCACCCTGAACGACCATGTCATCCTGAACTCGTTTCAGGATCTTACCATTTTCACGTCTCACGGTTTTTTCTAAAATCTTTGCGTTTTTAATTTCTTCTTTCATTTTTTATTCCTTTCATAATTATTTACCTTTCGGAAAAATAGGTCACAGACAACAGTTTTATTTTAGGGCAAAATAGGTCACATGTCAAGGTTAAAGGAATTAGGGAAAAATATTGCCAGATATCGTTATATGCGTGGATTATCGCAAGAAAAACTCGCGGAAATGGTTGATTTATCACGAGAATATATAACACGTGTCGAAAAAGGACAAAAAAATATAAGTTTAAAAAAACTTTTCGCAATAACTGATGCTTTGGAAATTGATTTTTGTAAATTGACAGATTTTAAATAAAAAATTATATAATGCGAGTAACATTATTTTTTAGGGCAAAAAAAATTTTTGACAAGTTTTATATATGCTATGCAAGTTAATTACAATTCAAACAGCAGGAATTTTGCCGCACGCAATGCTCAAATACGTTTTGCGGATAATATTATCCGCAAAGTGAATAAAGAGTTCCCGAGATTATCTTCAACTTTGATTAACGATTTACAATGTGCCAAGTTACATCCAAATGTTTCGGCAAAATTATTTAAAAAAATATCCAAAATGCGGAAAAATTCTTACTTTGAATTTTTGATGACAACTTCCGCAAAGGATGCAAATTTCTACGGCTTTATAGAAAAGATGCAGTTTGTATTATATTCAATGAAGGAAAATGCTCTGTCATGTTTTTCAAAATCACATCAAACCGATGATAAAAAAGTCGGTATTATTATAAATCCGATTAAAAAACTTAAAATAGGCAATTGTATGGAAGCTTCATATTTAGGTTTAATTGCGGCAAGAATTAACGGATTAAAAAACGTAAGATTTGTTCATCTGGTTTCTCCTGACGGATATTTGTATGACCATTCAGTCGTTTTGGTTAATTGCGGGAAAGACAAAAAGTCTTATGTACTTGACGGGTGGCTTGGTTTTGCCGATTATGTGCCTAATGCAATAAAAAGATGGCAAAAAGAATTTGCTCATCATTTTGATTTTGAAAAAGCAAATACTGATAAAATATTTCTTCAGGAACATATATCGGATATGAAAAACCTCCTTGAAAATGTTGATGTTGAAATATTAAAAAAAGAATATCCCGAACTCTGTATGCCCGCAAAAAAATAAGCTGACGGATTTTTACGCTTGATTTTTGATTTTGTTTATTTTTAAATATTCTTACAGCGGTGTTAATTATGCCGCAAGTCCATAAGAAAGAAGACATTTTTTATTGCCCGAAAATAAAAAAATAGCAAAAGAAATTAAATTGGCAAAGTATGCAGGTTTTTGTTACGGTGTGAAAAGAGCTGTAGATACCGTTAAAAAATTGAAAGCCGAAAACCCGAATAAAAATATTTTTGTACTGGGTGAACTTATACATAATGCCAATGTAATAAATGAACTTGAAAACCTCGGGATTAAAACACTTTATGAAATCCCCGAAAAAGGTGAAGGTATTTGTGTTATAAGAAGTCATGGCGAAAGCCCCGAAGTTATTGAAAAAATAAGGAATGCAGGGTTTGAAATTGTTGATTTGACTTGCCCCGACGTAAAAAAAGTTCAGCAGAAAGCAGTTGAATTAGCAAAAGAAGGCTATTTTGTAGTTATCGTAGGTAAATCCGAGCATCCCGAAGTTGTCGCAATTACGGCAAATGCCAAGCTTTACGGTAAGGACGTTATTGTTGCCGCAAATATTGAAGATTTAAAAAAATACTCGGAAACAATAAAATCTCACAAACGCGTAGGAGTTGTAGTTCAGACAACACAACGTATTTCAACACTTAATTCGGTTCTGGAATATCTTTTGTCTCTCGCAAAAGAAATTCATATAGCTAACACTATTTGCCAAAGCACTACAATGAGGCAAAATGAAGCAAAAGAACTCGCCAAAAACAGTGATATGGTTATAGTTGCAGGCTCTAAAAAAAGTGCCAACACTACTCATCTGGCGGAAATTTTGAAGGATATTACACAAACCGTTCATATTGAAGATGAAACGGAATTGGAAAATTATAAAGATTTAATTCAAAAATCGAAATATATTTCCGTTACCGCGGGGGCTTCAACTCCGCAGTATATAATCCAAAAAGTTACGGAAAAATTAGGTGAATATTAGTTTTTAACGACAGATTACTTAAAACGAAAGGAAAATAAAAAAATGACAAAAACACTTGAAAAAACAAACTTGGAAGAATTTGAAAAAATGCTTGAAGATTCTTTCGCAAAATCAAATTCAGTTGCCGATATCGTAGAAGGTACGGTTATCAGAAAAGAAAATGACGGCTATCTAATCAGCGTTAAAGGTGCAAAAACCGAAGGGTTTTTACCCGAAAAAGAAATCCCTGCCGCATCTGAAGACACATCGGTTATTGAAATAGGTGATGTAAAAGAATTTTACGTATTGAAAGAAGAAAATGATGAGGAAGGTATGCTTCTTTCATTAAAAAGACTTGCTTACGCTCAAGCCTGGGCTCAGCTTAATGATGCTAAAATACAAGGTGATACGATTTTGGCAAAAGTTGTATCTATCGTTAAAGGCGGTGTATTGGTTGATGTCGCCGATTTAAAAGGATTTATTCCTTCTTCTCAACTCAGAACGGGAACACCGTTTGAAGGCTTGATTGATACCAAAGTCGAAGTTAAAGTTCTTGAAGCCGATCCGAAGAAAAATAAATTAATTTTATCTCAAAGACAGGCTGTTGCCGAACAAAGAGATCAGGTGGTTGATAATATTTTGGCTGAACTTCAGGAAGACCAGATTGTTAAGGGCGAAGTAGTCAGAATTGCCGATTTTGGTGCGTTTGTTGATATAAACGGTATTGACGGTTTGCTTCCGATATCCGAAATTTCATGGTCAAGAATTAAACACCCGTCAGATGTTATTTCTTTGGGTGAAACCATTGAAGTTAAAATTATTAAAATCGATAACGAATTGAAAAGAATTTCGTTGTCTTTGAAAAGAATGGGCGAAGACCCGTGGCAGCAAATTCAAGGCGAATTTGAAGAAGGACAGGTAATTACCGGTACTGTTAACAAAGTTACGGGATTTGGTGCATTTATTAATATTTTCCCCGGAGTGGAAGCTTTGCTGCCCGTATCAGAAATGTCTGATGAAAATGTTAACCCGTTTAATTTGTACAAAGCAGGCGACAGTGTTAAAGTCCTGATTAAAAAATTTACTCCTCAGGAACACAGAATTGCTCTTAGTACAAAAGATATTGAGTCGGATAAATAAAATTTCTACAAAATATTTAAAATGTCTTTCGAGATTATCGAAAGACATTTTTTTACATAACTTTACATAATTAACTTTCGGGTAAATTTTAGCCTGTTTAAAAACTTTATATAAATATAAAGGGTTAGTTTTTTAAATTGGAGTTATGTTATGAATTCAATAGGTGACGATTTCTTAATACCATCAATGTACAGAGATTTGGGCAGTATGTCCGTTGATTATATGGCTTCACCTTTCGGAATGCCCTACGGCGGTTATTATTCCGCTTTAGGCGGTGTAAGATTAAGACCGCAGGCTGATGAAGACAAATTTATTTCCATGGAGACAAAAGACAGGCATGATAGGAACAATGCAAAGAAAGTCCTGATGATTTTAGGCGGACTTATTGCGTTGACTTTTGTCGGCCCGCTTTATAAATCCGTAAAAAATGCAGGCGGAATTAGTAAGTTTGTTGACAAACAGTGGCAGATATTGAAAGGTAAATATACTACCAAAAAGTCGGCTAAAGGTCATAAATTCTTCGGTAATATGTTTGACAGGTTAAAAAAGATTTTCAGTTTTAAGAAAAAACCGGTTAAGTAATAATTAGTTCCTCTTTTATTTTTATATGCAGGAAAAGTTTATTTTCCTGCATTTTTATGTTATTATCATTAAAACGGATTTACTTATTAAAAATTAAGGAGATAATATGGCAAAAGATTGCAGTTTTGACATTGTTTCGGAATTCGACAGGCAGGAGCTTTTGAACGCTGTCGATCAGGTAAAAAGAGAAATTTCATCAAGGTTTGATTTAAAAGATTCCGGTTCATCCGTTGATTTGGACGGCGATAAATCTATTACCGTGACGACAAGTGATGAAATGAAATTGCGTAATATTTATGATATTTTGCAATCTAAACTTTCCAAAAGAAATCTGAGTATAAGAATTCTCGACCCTCAACCCGTTGAAAATGCTCTGGGCGGCAATGTCAGGAGAGTGTATAATCTGAAAAAAGGTCTTACGCAGGAACTTGCAAAAAAAATTGTTGCCGATATTAAAGAAACAAAAAAGAAAGTACAACCTTCTATTCAAGGCGACAGGGTAAGAGTTTCAGGTAAAGATAAAGATGATTTACAGGCGGTAATTCAGTTTTTAAGGTCAAACGAAGAAAAATACGATTATCCGCTGCAATTTACAAATTACAGATAATAAAAAAAAGAGGATTTAGTATCCTCTTTTTTTTTATTTAATAATTTTATTATTGTCATCAACGATGACTATTGAGGGTTTAAGATTTGCCGCTTCGTCTTGGGTTAACAGGGCATAAGATACGATAATAACTTTGTCTCCGGGTTGCACTTTTCTTGCTGCGGCTCCGTTAAGACATATTGTACCCGAGTTTGGCGAACCTTTTATTACGTAAGTTTGAAATCTTTCGCCGTTGTTTATATCAAATATTTCAACTTTTTGCCATTCTTTTATTCCCGAAGCATTCATAAGCGATTCATCAATGGTTATTGAACCCACGTAATTAAGGTTTGCATCGGTAACTGTTGCTCTGTGTATTTTTGAAATAAGAAATTCTTTCAGCATATTTATACCTCGTGATTATTATTTTATCGTAAAAATTTTTCAAAATCAAGAACAAGGTATAAATAACACTTATACCTTGTTTTTTCAGTTTATTTAATGTGCCTGTTATAAATTTTGTCTGTAAATCTTATTTGTGTAATTTTCGATATCGGGTGTATTAATTTCAAAAACATGAATTCTTGCTGGCCCGATTTGTGCATGAATTTTATTATTTGCGGCTTGAATTATACTTTTTTGACCGTAAGAAGGCAGCAAATTGTTTAAAGGTTCATTGTTTTGCAGACCCGGTACGTTTACTGTGCAGGAGACAGGACGATTTACATTTTTGTTTGCCAGCACAAGAAGCGTTTTCCCCTTGTAATGTCGTGCAAAAGCAATTATTTGGTCGGTTTTGTCTCCTTTTTTATTCAGTTCTATGAAAGTACCTTTGTTAATAATATCGGCATATTTGTCTTTCAATTCAAAAGCACTTTTCATAAAATCGCCTATTTCGGGATTATTTCCGCCCGGTTTTCTTGAATAATTGAATATATCAAGTCTGCCGGGGTGAACGGTCATTTCTTTATTATCGGTTTGGGTTTCGGGATTAATTTTATCTTTGTATGAATATTTGTAATAGTCTCCGGATTGATAACCGTCTACAATATAGGGATTAAGCATCGGTAATGTTACCTGTAATCCCATTGTAAGGTTACAGTAGTCACTTCCGCCATGATACATAGGTGAAATATCGTCGTGGGTAGCAAAAGAACCTATAAGAGATTTGCCTTTGGGAAGATTATATGACATGTTTAATTGTTCTTTTACGTAATTCATAAATGTGGATGCATCCGGCCATTCGTGGAAAATATGATATTGCCCGTAAATACAGTCAAATCCTGACCGTAAAGAATCTTCCGGACGGTCGTAAGCCATGTTCGCTTGTGCAGAAGCATCTTCATAAGTGTAAGTTTCGGCAAGCCAGCCAAATTCAGGATTTTTCATTCTTGAGTAAGGTATAATAACATCCCAAAATTCCACGGGTTTGGCTCTTGCAACATCTGCTCTTATACCGTCTGCTCCAAGTTCCAGACACATATCAACATATTTTTTATGCAGTTCCAAAAGTTCGGGATTAAGTGTGCGTTTACCTTCATCTTCCCAGGGTTGAAACATTCTGATGTCATTCCAGCCCTGCGGTGTTTTAGCCAGACCGTCGCGTTCTTTTGCCATAAGTTTCGGTTCTCTTAAAAACATATCGTAAGATGCACAACTCGGTAAATCTATCATAACTTTTATATTTCGGGCATGGCATTCGTCGATAAATGCTTTAAATTGTTCTTTAACGCTTCTCGGGTCATTTTTGTCCGCTAAATTAGGGTCTATAGTGAGCATATCCTGCGGAGAATACAGCGAACCTGCCGTTCCCATTGCCTTTTGCTTGCCCGTGGGGTGAACGGGAAGTATATGTAAAGTATTAAAACCTTGTGATTTTATCTCATCCAATCTTTCTATGGCATTCAAAAAAGTTCCGTGGGTCTCGTTAGAATCAATATATTCATTGCCGTTAAGGTCTTTTGCGTTAAAAGTTCTCGGGATTATCGCAAGAATTTTTGCTTCGTTGTTTGTGAGCAAAGTTCTTAAATTATTATGATAATTTTCTCTTGCAGGGGTTTGTAATTTTTCAACTTTTGCCGAATTAATTACCGCAAGGTTATTCATATAATCCGTAATCAGATTTCCGAATGAAGGGCTTTTATACAAAACGGGCTTTGAATTGCTTTGTAACGGCATATTATTTTGTTTTACGAAATTAACTTTTGCATATAGCAAATTTGTTACGGGATTTATCATTTTGTCTGCCCTCCTTTTTGCTGATTTATCAGGGGAGGTAATTTCATCCTTCCAAAGAAAAATTGTGCCAGAACGGTTATACCGAAAAGTCCTATGCCGAACCCGCCGAACATTTTTAACCATTTTCTTGAGTTAAACATTTGCTTAGTCTTTTTGAAAATCATTTCATCGGGTGCAGCACCCAAAAGGTTTGCCCGTTTTTCCGAGGTGGATTCTTTTTTCAGGCCCCAAACCAAATGTCTTTCTTTGGCAAAATATTCGTCCTGACCTATATGTTCAATAATATTTTTTCTGTAGTTATTTATTTCATCAAGTAAAGTGTAACTTTTTGCAGCGGAGGCGGTTTCACTGTGAAGCGGATTATCAAACATTAACTTCATTGTTTCATCGAAAAATTCGGCATTTTGCGGAATGTCAACACATCTGTTTCCTGTTTTACCGAGATATTTGTTTATGACTTTTCCGTCCTTAACTTCTATATCGCTATAATCAGCTTCGGGGAACGGATTACGCTTGAAATAAAATTTCGTTGCGAAGTCTGATGCGTGACCCTTCAGCGTTATTATTTTGCCTAATTCAACAATGGCTTCTTTAACTTCACGTCTGATACCTTTGTGCAGAGCCGGAATATTTTCTTTTGAAGCTATCCTTCTGTTGTAATCCATACAGCATAAAAATCTGATAAATGAATTTTTTACGCTTTCAATTCTTTTTGAAACGTATGATAGCTGTATGTTTAAAAGTGAACCTGTTAAATTTCTAACCGTTTTTCCGTCTGCTTCAACGGTTTTCCCTACTAATGCTTCCACCGTTTTATCCAAACCGAGTTTATGAAGTTTAACCGCAGTATCTTCAAAAATGCTTTCGACCTGTTTGTTATAAACATCCGTTATATCAGAGGGTTTTATAAGTGTATCAAGATGTGATATTTTTTGAATAACTTCATTTACCGCTTTTTCGTATTCAGTTTTATTGCTGCAAATTTTTTCCAGCTGACGCTGTACCAAGTCTGCCGTAAGTTCCCTGTCATATCTTGTATTTTCAATATCTTTCGGTGTCAACTTTAATATTTTTATCAGTGTGTCCGTTGCATCTGCCCAATATTTTGCAATTACGGTATCTTCTGCCATACCTGCTTTTAAGTATGCATATTTGTCCCAAAGTGCAATTTTGGCATTGAAGTCCGCGAAAATTTCACGTAAAGATTTAACGGTATTTATTTTTTCGGTATCAAATGTGTTTAGAGAATTCGATTTGAGTGCTTTTATAATAGGGTTATGTTCATCGTCGGGTTTTATTAATATTTTTTGAATGACGTTAAAATCGATTTTTTTGCCCGATGATTTGTTGTAATTTTCAAGATTATCTTCTAAAGGAATTTGTATTATTTTAAGTAATTTGCTAAAATCATTGTCTGATATGGTATTTCCTTCGATATTCAATTTTTTTAATACAGTTTGAATTTGTTCCTGAGAAGGAGTTATGGTTTCAACTGCCTCCGACGGTAAAGATTTGGATAAAGCTTTTTTTATGTTATTTAAAAGTTCTTCTCTTGTTTTTTCTGCGACGGTATATTCTTGTTTGTTAAATTCTGATAATAAATCTTCTTCTATTGCTTTTGCGGTTACGGGGTCAATATCTTCCGTTATTGCGGTTGAAAGTGCTTTAATTGTTCTCTCGTCAAGCGGTGTGTCTTTGTATTCGTTTATAATCTTGTCAGTATTTTTCAAATAATATTTATCAATAAATTGCCCGTATCTTGCTTCATGATTATCGGCGAGTTTGTCGGCTTCTCGGTTTCTTCGGGTATCAAGATACTTGCCAAGCGGTTTTTTAACGGCATCGCAAATTAGTGAACTCATTACGGGCGTTGCAAAACCCGCAGTCAACATCCATAAGGTATTATTTTGCACCGCAATTTTTTTCATTTTTTCCTGAATAAAATCTCTGCGGTTTTGTATATTACGGGGTACTCCCATTCTGTCGCCTATTTTGTTTATTTGTTTATCCGAGTATAAATCCCACGGAAGGAATTGGGGGTCAAGGTAAAACGGTTTTCTTCTGCCGAAACTGTCCTCATATTGCCGGTCAATGTTTACTCCGTTAATAATTCTTGCGGGAAGTTGTATCGCTAATTTTTTCCATAATAACATTGATGCAAAAAATGATACCAGACCGATAAATTCCATGGATTTTGTAAGCGGTGTATGTTTCTGATTAAACAAATAGTAAGCTATGGCAAGCCCGCCGAGTTTCATACCCGCATCGTTAAGTTTCCCTAATTCATGGTCGTTTGCATTGCCTTTTATTGCATTTTTAAATGATTTTATATCGTAACCGATACTTCTTACAAAATTCGCAGGCATGTATGTTATATTATTTTTTACAAGTTTCCCTTTTGGCGGAAGCGGTTTTATAAAAGTTCTGTTATTAAAATAATTGTTAAAATCATATTGCAGCGGAGTTTGCGGAACATTTTTTTCTGAATTTGTACCGCGGTTGTTAATTATGTAATTTTGAATTAAATTCGTTTGCATATTAATTTACAATATATTTTTCGTCTTTTTTAATAATATCGGAGCCGCTTAATTTTGAAGGTTTATGTCCGCTAATCAATACGTTTGCAACACCGAGAACGGTTGAAGCAAGAGCGGTGAATAATAAAATTTTACCGCAATGTTTAAAGTTTTGTCCTTCTCCTGTGTACAGGCTGATTGCACTCTTTTTGAAATTTCGACCTAATGATTTCAAACTGTTCCAAAATTCTTTGCCACGCCAGAATTTTAATGTTGCTACATTAAAATAATTTTCCCACGGCTTTTGGAATGCAAGTGCAACACCTGTTGCAGCCCATAAATATGAAGATACCGTTTTTGCTATATTAGATTTAATAATTATTTCTTTTATTCTCGGTTTTGCTTCCTGATCGGAATCATTAAGGTTTTCCCCAAGTCCGAGTTTTTTTGCTATTTTGTCGTAATATCCGTTCCGTTTTTCGCCTTTACTTTCGTCCCCGTAAAGCAAATCCCATCTGGGAAATTCCACGCTTTCAAAAACTTTGTGGTATTCGATACTGGTGATATCCGTATCATTAATGTTGTCGGGCAATTCATATATTACTTTTGCATAAGGCAGTTCGGAATCAACGCCTGTCAACATTTTTACTGGGTAAGTAATAAGATTTTTTGATAATTGTTTAGCTATTCCGTATAACAAGACTCCAAGTGCCATTTTTTTGCCCAATGCAGATGCCCTTGAACGGGCAAAAGGTTCGAAATGCTTGTTCGCAAGGTTAAATACTCCCATTAATGTCGCACTTCCCGTTAAATACGGAACCATTCCCATTGTCAAAAATTCGTAAAAGTTTGCATTTTTGTTTCCTGCAAGACCCTTTGCGGGATAGAGCGTTATGGCATTGGAAAACTTATCCATTCCTATAAGCATGCGTGTCGGAAAATTATTTTTTAAAAGTGTGTCATGACTGTATTTCAACTGTTTTTCCGACTTCTTTGAGTCTGCGGAAAACTGTATGTTGTTAATATTTTTTACCGGTAATATCATTTTTACTCCATACACACTGCTGTCAGATTAATAACTCCTGAATATTTTTTTTTGTTACTAAAATTAACCTCTTTTTACAAATTTTTACATTTATTTTTACCCGTAAATGCCGAAAAATACGGACGTTATGAGTCCCGTCAAAATACAATAATAAGCAAAAATCGATAATGAAAACTTAGATATAAATTTCATAAAATATTTTATGCATATATAGCCCGTGACAGCCGAAACTAAAGTTCCCGCAAGGATGGCATTCCAGTTGTAGTTTAAAGCTTCCGAAATATCAATTTTTACAAGCGGAAACACCATTGAAGCTCCTAAAATTATCGGAATGCTTAACAAAAACGAATATCTTGCCGCACTGACTCTGTCCATTCCGTTAAATAAACCTGCCGCTATTGTCCAGCCCGACCTCGAAAATCCCGGCAGAGCTGCCAAACCTTGTGCAAGACCGATTATTATTGAGGATTTTAAAGTTACGTCTTGTTTAACTTCCGTTTTTTTCGATTTGTATTCACTGTACAACAGCACAAAACCCGTAATGATTAATAATATTCCCACAACGGACGGCATATAGACAAGTTTTTCGGCGATTTCGTTAATTCCCAGAGCCAGAAAAACCGTTACAAATGTACCTGTGATGATATAAAGTCCCAATTTCGCATCCTGCTCTGACCAATCTTTAGTTTTAACAGCCTGAAACATTGCTTTCAAGATTTTCATAATGTCTTTTCTGAAAAAGATAATTACAGCAATAAGAGTTCCCAGATGAACCATTATATCGAAAAATATTTCTTCGTTTGATTGCTGAACTATTTCTATTCCTTTGAATATTTTGTAAAAATTTGATGTAAAGACTAAGTGTGCCGAACTTGAAACAGGTAAAAATTCACTTAGTCCCTGAACTATTCCCATTAATATTGCCTGTATAAAATTCACTTTTTAATTTCCCTTCCAAGATTTTGTCTAAAATTCTTCATAATAAGAGGCACAGGAAGTTTGTGTTTCCCACACCGAAATTTTACTGAGTTGAACGACATTTTCTTTCAATTTTGTGTAAATAAAATATGCAATCATTTCACTTGAAGGGCTTTCACCGTTAAATTCAGGAAGCTGATTAATATCTTTATGGTCAAGTAAATCGAGTACTTTGTTCAATTCACGTTTAAGTACTTTATAATCAATTAAAATATTACTTTTATCCAAAGTATTTCCTTTTACGTATGCTTCGACCATCCAGTTATGACCGTGTTGATTTTCACATTCGCCCTCATAATTTAATAAGTGATGTGCTGCTGAAAAAAATGCATGTGCTTTAATTTCGTACATAAATATCCCTTTCTCGCGATTAATTAATGATTATCTGTTTTTCAGGATAAAATCGCATAATTCTCTGACTGCCCCTTTGCCTCCGCCTTTTTGCGTAATAAAATTGGCTATTGCTTTAACTTCATCCGCCGCATCACAAGGACAAGCCGATATCGCTGATTTATCCAGTATACAAATATCGGGTATATCATCTCCCATATAAGATACTTCCTCAAATGTAAGGTTGTATTTTTTCATTATTTTTTCAAGTGCTTCAATTTTGTTTTTCTGTCCCTGATAAAGTTCTTTAATCTTTAAAACTTTTGCTCTGTGGGTAATTGTTCCGTTATTTCTTGCCGTAATAATTGCGGTAATTATTCCCGCGTTGTTAAGATTAACTATCCCCTGTCCGTCTTTTGCGTTGAATGTTTTGTATTCTCTGCCTTTTTCGTCGAATGTAAGACTGCCGTCAGTCATTACTCCGTCAATATCAAATGCCGCAAGTTTTATTTTGGATGCTTTTTCCTTTAATTCCATTATGCAACTCCCGCTTTCAATAAATCATGTATATGTATAACCCCGATAGGATGTCCCGCTTCATCAACAACCGCAAGTGCGGTAATGGAATATTTTTCCATAAGGTGTAAAGCACTTGCACCGTAATCGCGTTTATTTATGTTTTTGGGATTACGTGTCATTACATCCTGTGCGGTCAAAGGACGAATGTTTTGGTATTTGATAAGAGTTCTTCTTATATCTCCGTCTGTAATTACGCCTGTTAACAAGCCTTCTTTATTTGTTATCATTGCCATACCAAGTTTTTTCTCCGATATAAGTTCTATAACATCCGAAAAGCTTTCATTTTCATAGGCTAACGGAAGATTTTCTTTCAACATAAGGTCTTCCACCTTGTATAAAAATCCTTTTCCCAATGCTCCCGACGGGTGAAAAATAAGAAAATCTTCTTCGGAAAATCCGCGTTTTTCCAAAAGGCATACGGCAAGAGCATCACCCATTGCCAAGGTTGCGGTTGTACTTGCCGTCGGTGCTTTATTCAGAGGACATGCTTCTTTTTCCACTGAAATATCCAGAACAATATCACTTGAGTGGGCGAGTGTGGAATCGATTTTTCCCGTCATTGCAATCATTTTAACGCCAAATCTTTTAATCAGGGGCAAAAGGTTCATTAATTCCTGCGTTTCTCCGCTATTGGAAATCGCTATGATTACATCATTTTTTGTAATTATTCCCGAATCGCCATGAGTACTTTCCGCAGGATGTAAAAAGTATGACGGAGTTCCTGTTGAAGAAAGAGTTGCGGCTATTTTTCTGCCGATGTGTCCCGACTTACCCATTCCCGTTATAATTACTCTGCCTTTGCAGTCATAAAGAATTTCCACAGCCTTGTCAAAACTTTCATTTATGCTGTTTTTAAGCCTTAATATAGAGTTTGCTTCAATATCAAGTACTTCTTTTGCCAGTTCGTTTATTCTTGAGTTCATTGTCGATAATTCCATTTGTTTCTGTCCCCTTCAATATTTTGATTATATAATAAATATCATATAAAAGTATTAAAAATATGACAACTTATTTAATTTTTGTAATTTTTATCCGAAAGTTTCCTTATGGTAAGGAGATATTATGCTTAATGTTTTGCCGGATAAAAACTGTTTTATGGTAAACGAATTGTCCGATATCACTGAAGAATTTAAGAATTTTATTAAAGTTTCTCACAGCGATGAAATTACTCTTGACCTTTCGGCTTTGAATATTATTGAGTCATTGAAGGTACTGGTTTTGTCATCCGCATATTATTTCCAAAAATATCCTCAGGGAAAAATTAAGTGTAAAACATATTCAAAAAATATGGATAATGTGGCTTCCGGTCTTATTACCGGTAATATTGAGTTTATATAACAAAAATAAATATATGAATTGTAAATTTGCAAATTTAATTGTAAAATAATTCTTGCAATGACTGAAGGACAAATTTACAAAATTCATTCTGATTTTTACTATGTGGATGACGGTGTATCGACTTATGAATGCAAAATCAGGGAAGTTTTAAAAAAACAACGTGAAAAAATTTTTGCGGGAGATTTTGTACAATTTGAAAACGGTGTTATTTGCAATATTCTTCCGCGTAAAACCCTTATTAAACGTCCTGCCGTTGCAAATATTGACCAAATTATTATAGTTTCGGCATTGAAAGAACCCGATTTGGATTTTTATCAGTTGAACAGATATATTGCTCTTGCCGAATATTATAATATACCTGCCGTTCTGTGTTTTAACAAAGACGATTTGGCTTGGGACAGAAAAATGAGTTATAAAATCAAGGAAATATACGGTTCTTTGGGATATAAAATTCTTTATACGTCCGCCAAGCTAAAAATATGCATAGGTTATTTTGAAAAAATATTGGAGGGTAAAACTTCGGTTCTTTGCGGCGGTTCAGGTGTAGGTAAATCAAGTCTTATTAATGCCATAAATCCAAATTTACATTTGAGAACACAGGAAGTAAGTGAAAAAACTGGGCGTGGTATTCATACAACAAGGCATTGCGAAATTATAAAAATTAACAAAACCACAAAAATTATTGATACTCCGGGGTTTAGCAATGTAAAATTTGATTTTCTTCTTCCAGCACAAGTCGGAAAATTATTCCCCGATATTTATGAATACGCTAAAGATTGCAAGTTTTCGGACTGTCTGCATGTTAAAAAATACGGTTGTAATGTACTTCAAAATATTGATAAAATTGAGCCGTCAAGATATGAAAGTTACATCATGTTTTTGAATGAAGCGAAAGAGTACGAAAAACAAATAAAAACAAGCGGTAAAAAAGAAGAAGAAAGTAAAAAAAATGTTTACAATAAACAAATCGCCAAAATAAGCGAAAAAAAACGCATAAGTGCAAGAAACACTCTTAAACAAAAAATAAATAAAAATTCGGATTATCAGTTATAAAAAAAAGGAAAACATAATGGAAAAGTACATAGAATTAATAAATGAAAAGCTGGATGAATATATTTCAATAAATTATCCTCAAAAGATATTTAAGTCCATGAAGTATACAGTGCTTTTACCCGGCAAACGTCTGCGTCCGATAATGTGTCTTGAGACTTGCAGATTAATTTCGGGTTCGTATGAAGAAGCAGTTCCCGCGGCATGTGCGATAGAAATGCTTCATGCACAAACACTTATCCATGATGATTTACCCTGTATGGATAATGACAACTACCGCAGGGGCAAGTTAACCAATCACATGGTATTTGGTGAAGCGATAGCTGTATTGGCGGGAGATGCATTACTTACTTTTGCTCCCGAAATTATTGTTAAACATTCGCATATCTCCTCTGATAAACTCGTCAGGGTTTTGTCGGAATATTTTCATGCCGCAGGTGCAAACGGGGTTATTGCGGGGCAGGTTGCCGATATTGAGAGCGAAAAATTAAATGTTGAATACAATGAAGATGACGAACAGTTATCTCAAATTTTGAATTTTATACAAATTCATAAAACGGCTGATTTGTTTAAACTTGCAATAAGAACAGGTGCGATAATCGGCGGGGCTTCGGATGAAATTATTGAAAGTCTCAGCGAATTTGCACAAAATCTCGGTATTGCTTTCCAAATAGCCGATGATATTTTGGACGAAACTGCTACATTTGAAGAAATAGGGAAAACGGCAGGTAAAGACAAAAATGCGGGAAAACTGACTTATACATCACTTTACGGTTTGGAAAAAGCCAAAAAAGATTTGAACATATTGCTTGATAAATGCTTGCAAATACTTGAAAACAATAAATTTAATTCCGAAATATTTAATCAAATTATTGAAAAAATCAGAATTAAATAAAAATCTGTGACCAAAATATAATTATCTTGACAAAACTTAAAAAAGGGTTATAATTAACTCATACATGGGAATAATAGAATAGGGGGTCATTAAATGGCAGACACAGAGATTAAAAACGGACAAATGGGGGGGGGGTAAACCGCTCATGCCAAAGGTTTTGGCGATTTTTTGATTTTTTATTAAGCCCCGAAAGATTGGATTTTAATCATGGATTTTTTGTGTTTTTGAATGCGTTAAGACACAAAAATTCTGTCATGCAGAACAACCATGTCATGTTGAACCCCACTCATGTCATGCTGAACTCGTTTCAGCATCTTATTTCGTGGCATTGGTTCAGTATCTTAATTGTACGAAAAACCCTGAACACCCCATGTCATCCTGAACTTTCCACATGTCATGGTGACCCCTTTCCATGTCATCCTGAACTTGTTTCAGGATCTTACATATACAACATTCGTACAAAAAAATCCCGAAACACGTTCGTGATGATATGAAGGTATTTGAATAACAATAAAGAAGTAATAAATAAAAAAAAAGAAAGGACTAAAAAATGAAAGAAGAAATTAAAAACGCAACAATTTTAGAAAAAACCGTGAGACGTGAAAATGGTAAGATCCTGAAACCGTCTTGGATTTGCTCCACGCTCACAGAGTTTCGCATTTGTGGCTCTGCCACAGTATGCTCAATCTGCTCGCTATCCGGACTCGTTTACACTCCGTCCGTCCGCAAATCCGCAGTTCAGGATGACATGTTTGTTCAGGATGACAAATTTGGTTTTACCCTTGCCGAGGTCTTAATCACCCTTGGAATAATCGGCGTTGTTGCAGCAATGACCATGCCGACACTTATTGCAAAAATTCAAAACAACATACTGAAAAACCAATTTAAAAGAACATATTCCGTCATTACAAATGCCTTTGCAAGAGTAGAATTAGATTTAGGATATAAACCGGAATGTTATTATGATATGAACGGAAATAACGGCAGCTTGTCAGAGTGTAATGTGTTATTAAATCAGCTTGAAAAAGAATTAAAAGTGGCTAAAGTTTGTGAAAACAATGCATTAAAAAACGGGTGTCTGCCTAAATCTTCTTATTTGGGGTATGAAAATGTTATGAAAAATAATAATCCCGATATGTCTGATGATGATTTGAATAAACTCCCGCAAATGATAGGTTGTGGCTTTAAAAAAAATAGTATGGAAAATTTCTATCGCAGTGTAGTTTTGAATGACGGAACTATTATAGTATATCATAATAATTGGCCAAAATTATTTGCTGTAGATATAAACGGACAGAAAAAACCTAATAAGTGGGGCTATGATCTTTATGTATTTGATGTTGTTTCGGATGTTAAATCTCCGTTAATTTTGCAAGGTGTCAATGCAGGCGGATGTATGCCGGTAGAAAAGGGTGGTATGGCAACTTATGATTTCATAAGATATGTGTATAAATAATTTGTAATACAAAATTTTATGTTTGCGGTATAATTATAATGAACAAAAGAAGTGTATAACATATATGCGTCAGAAAAACGCAAAATTCGCAGAAAGTTCGCTGCGGATTAGAAAGGAATCAGTATGACAATACCGGAAACAAAAAAATTTGAAATTGAAATCGGCGGTAAAACCGTTACCGTTGAAACCGGAAAATATGCTCAATCCACAAACGGTTCCGTTACGGTAAGATGCGGTGATACAATGCTTTTTGTACACTGCGTTGTATCCAAAGAACCCAGAGTCGGAATAGATTTTTTCCCGTTGCTAATCGATTATGAAGAAAGGATGTCCTCAATAGGCAGAATTCCCGGCGGTTACAACCGTTCGGAAGGCAAGGCAAGTGATAAGGCCATTCTTATTTCACGTTTGATAGACAGACCTATCAGACCTCTGTTCCCTAAAGGATACAGAAATGATATACAAATAGTTGCACAACTTTTCAGCTATGACCAGCAAAACCAGCCCGATACACTGGCTATGCTTGGTGCATCTTGTTCTTTGATGTTATCAGGTGCTCCTTTTGAAGGCCCTATCGGTGCGGTAAGAGTTTCACGCGACGAAAACGGCAATATGATTGCTAATCCTACTCATTATCAGGCTGATAAATCAGACCTTGATATCGTTGTTGCGGGTACTCACGACAGCGTTATAATGGTTGAAGCAGGATGTAAGTTCGTTACGGAAGATGATATTATGAATGCCGTTGAATTTGCTCAGGTTGAAATCAGAAAACAGTGCGATGCTCAGCTTGAATTCGCAAAAGCTTGCGGCGTTGTTAAGGAAGAATTCGTTAACCCTTACGACACAACTGAATTAAAAAATATCATTAATGAAACGGCTCACGATATGATTTTTGATGCTTATCACAATTTCGACAGAACTTACAGACAGGAAAAACTTGAAGAAGCTAAAAAACTTGTCAAAGAAAAAATCGATGCATTGCCCGATGACCATTATATTAAACAAATAATGGAAGAAACAGGTATAGACTTTGTGGCTGAAGAATTTAAAGCTGCCGAAAAGAAAATTATGCGTTCAATGATTTTGGATGAAGGTGTCAGAGCCGACGGCAGAAAGCCGACGGAAGTACGTCCTATATGGTGCGAAGTCGGAGTTATCCCAAGAGCACACGGTTCGGCAGTGTTTACGAGAGGTCAAACACAAATTCTTTCGGTTGCAACTCTTGCAGGGCCGGCAATGAAACAGGAACTTGACGGAGTTGACCCCGAAACCGAAAAAACTTATATGCATAAATACATATTCCCCGGTTTTTCCGTCGGTGAAGTTAAACCCTTGAGAGGACCGGGCAGACGTGAAGTCGGGCATGGTAATTTGGCGGAAAGAGCAAATGTTCCTGCGTTACCTTCTCAAGATGAATTTGGTTACACAATTCGCGTAACTTCCGATGTACTTGAATCCAACGGCTCAACTTCAATGGGTTCAACTTGCGGTTCTTCAATGGCGTTGATGAATGCGGGTGTTCCCGTAAAATGCATGATTGGCGGTGTTGCAATGGGTATGATTACCGAAGAAGGAAAAGAACCCGTTGTGTTAACAGATATTCAAGGTATTGAAGATTTTCTCGGTGATATGGACTTCAAAGTTACGGGAAATGATGACGGTATTACGGCACTGCAAATGGATATGAAAGCTAAAGGTATTGCAAACGATACATTAAGACGTGCATTACAACAGGCAAAAGAGGGCAGATTACATATTTTAGGCGAAATGAGAAAAGTTATTACAAAACCCGCCGAAAGCCTTTCGCCATTTGCACCGAGTATTTCGACCATGAACATTCCCGTTGAAGATATCGGAACCGTAATAGGACCCGGCGGAAAACAAATACGTGCAATTATCGATGCTTCGGGTGCCGAAATCGATATTCAGGATTCAGGTCTTGTTACAATAACTTCCAACGATCAGGAAGGTGCCGAAATCGCCAAAAGAATGATTAGAGAACTTACCTTCAAACCCGAACAAGGTATGGTATTGAAAGGTAAAGTCGTCAGAATTATACCTATTGGTGCTTTTGTTGAACTTGCACCGGGCAAAGACGGTATGGTTCATATTTCGCAAGTTTGCAACGAACGAATTGAAACTATTGAACCGCATTTGCAAATCGGGCAGGAAGTTATCGTCAAAGTAATTAAAATTGACGATAAAGGCAGAGTAAACCTTACTATCAAAGGTGTTAGCGAAGAAGAAAAAGCTCAGTTAAATTAATTGAGAAAAGATAAAAGAAGAACCGTTTGAACTGAACCCTAAAAGCGGACAAAGTAAAAAAAAGTCGGTTTTAGAGTTTCGGTTCGGTTAACGGTTCTTTTTTTTTTATATTTTAAATACCGACCTTATTTCAAAAGGCAGTTTATTTATTATGTTTTCATTAATATAATCAAAGGTTTTGGGGGAATATCGTTTTATGTAATTTATTCCTTCAGCATCTATTGCCGCACAGACAAAGACTTTTTCGGGTTGGTCCATTGTAAATGAACATAATATATGTTCCATTTTTGCATTCAGAATATCTTTCGAGACGTCTTTTTTCAGCAAAAATCTTGCACTTCCGCCGTATAATTTCAGATAAGCCGTAAGGTCTTTGCGAAAATCTTCTTTATTCCTGAACTGTTTGTTATTGAGATATTTGCTTAAAGAATAAAATACGGTATTTATACCTTCAAAGTTTTTATATTGGTTGGCGGTTGACTTAGTCGGGTCATAATTTCTAAGCATATCCAATATTTTCAGTGTTATTATTCTTGCTTCGGAATCCGTTAGCGGACGTTTGTAACTGTTATATTTATCATTGATGACACCGGCATTATTTAATATCAATTTCTGCACGTCTTCACCATGCAGAGAATAGAGTTTAACAAATTCAAAAGGATTTAAGAAAAATAACCTTCCCGCAGAGTCGTGCATGAATTTCATATAAAATTCACTCAATGACTGCTGAAGTGCCATTGCATCATTTTTATTGGCATCATTAAATTTTTTGTATAATCTTATTGTTTTTTCTTCTGCGGTATTTATATCTTCAAGTCTGTCGTCTTTTGGCAGAGTAATATTTTTATCGGACAGCAATTTAGTCAGAATGTATTTATCGTCAATATCTTCCGAGTTGTTCAAAAATCTTATAAATTTTTCAGTGAAGCTTTTGGGCAGAAATCTCATTTGTTCTCTGAAATCATCTCCCAAACTTTCTCTTAAATTTGCAAGAATGACAATTTCGCCTTCATCGGTCGAGAATTTATATGTTTCAACATTATATTTTCCTTTGGCTTGCTTTATTGCTTCTTCAAGTGAAATTTTTTCGTTTTTTTGCGTTGAAGGTGCAATTTCGTTATCGGCAGCTTCACTTTCATCAACATCTGTTTGTGCAAACAGGTTGTTGTATTCTTCCTGAATACGATTATGCTCTTTCATTTGTTCAATACGTTTGGGTTTAATGTTATGAGCATATTCAAGAAGTTCTTGAAATTCTTCGTTTTGACCGTCGGTTCCGTAGACATCAAAGAAAAATTTTATGGTTGATTTCATAACTTTGGAACGTAATTCTTTTGTTTCGGGGTTTTTCCAATAGTCGTCGAGAATTTGTTTTTGTGATTTTGAAAGCCCTTCATAGTTTTCAAAAAATTCACTCATTTCTGGCGAAACATGAAGTTTTTCAAGTACAACAGAATTGATTTCACTCATATATTTTGCAACGAAAGTTAATGCACCTTTGTCGCTGATACCTGTCTTTTTAATATGTTTTGCGGTTTCTTCCGAGTTTCCGTTACCTTTAATTAAAGAATCCGCCAGTTTATCGATTTCCCAATCTTTAACTTTTTCAAATCGTTTCTTTTCTTCAGTGTTTACGTTTTGTCTGACTGTATGCACCGCATTAAGCTGCCTGTCAGTTTTTAACGGGTTACGGGGTTTATATTCGTACGGAAATTCTTCTCTTGTTGCGGTAAGCGATTTCCAGAACGCATTGTTAGGAAATTTTATACCGTAAGCAGCTAAAGTATCGTAACCTATCGGGCTTAAATCTTTATAGTATACAGAAATGTCTTTTTTAAAGTCCGTATTTATTTCCTTAAGCGTTTTAGCTTCGGTATATATTTTTTTGAGGATGTAGTGACCTAAGTTATCATTTCCGTTTTTAAAAAGTGATTTTCCGTCCTCTTTCATCAAATCGATTTCGGCAAGTATGCCGGTTCTCGCCTTTCTGTTAGGGGTATCGGTAAGGTTTTTGAATAACGGTTCATCATAATATAATCTTTTTACCTGCTCAAGATTTTTAGTTTCTTTTATATCTTCAAAAACGAGTTTAAGCATCTGAGCGGGAGGCATTTTCTGTCTGTCCTCGTAATCGGCATTCAGATATTCTTTCATTGTGTCAGGCATTCCGTTTTTGTTAAACGGCTGTGCATAAAAGTTTTGAGGAGTTCTGAAAAGTCTTGCTTTAAATAAAATATTATAATCTCCGTACGAAACAGGAGTATAATCAAGCTCTTTGTAATCGTGAGTTTTGTCAGCAGACGGTAAAACCAAACCGTTATGACTGCGGGGTAAAAAATTAATTTTTTGTATTTGCATATAGTTTTTCCTTATCTTTCAATTTTAATAAAATGTGTAAAAATTTTTTTTTGTTACATGATTAAAAAAAATTAACAATAAGAATATTTTATGATATAATCCGTTTTGAACAGGAGATAAAAATGGTTGATATCGTAACAATTGGCAGTGCTACAATGGATGTATTTGTTGAATGTGATGATGCAAATATAGTTTCCGTTTCGGCAAAGAATAAAAAATCCGAATTTATGAGTTATTCATACGGCTCAAAGATAGAAATCAGTGATTTTGCTTCAAATGTCGGCGGAGGCGGTATTAATACGGCAGTAAATTTTTCTAATCTCGGCTTTAATACTGCTGCAATTTTTAAAATCGGTGACGATATCTATTCAAAAGGTATTTTTGAATCATTCAAAAATAAAAATGTTAACCTGTCATATATTGCACAGGATAATAAAATAAGCACGGGATTTTCAATTATTCTGGTAAGTTTTCAGGGCGACAGAACCGTACTTGCTCACAGAGGAGCAAATGCCGTAATAAAAAAATCGGATATTAATTTTGATATCATAAAAGAAGCAAAACTTTTGTATATTGCACCGCTAAATGGCGAAAGTACCAAAATTCTTGATGATATAGCCTCTTTTGCAAATGCCAACGACGTATTTGTATGTTTCAATGCGGGTTCGACAAGTATTAAAAAAGGGTTTAGTTATCTGAAAAAAATTCTTGAAAACGCAAATATTGTAGTTTTAAATAAAGAAGAAGCTTCACTGGCAACGGGTATATTGGTCAGACCCGATACAAGAGATGAAAAATATTCCGAAAATCTTATACATCCCGATATAAAATCAATGTTTCAAAAACTTAAAGTCAGGGACTATCAAATTATAGTAATTACTGACGGCGGCTGCGGTGCATACGCTTATGACGGGAAAAACTATTATTACTGTCCCGTTTTTGACGGCCCTGTTATATCAACTTTAGGTGCGGGAGATGCCTTTGCTTCAACATTCTGTGCGGCACTCGGAAAAACCGGACGGGATATAGGAAAATCCTTAATGTATGCTTCCGTAAACTCCGCAGGTGCCGTTTCTCAATTCAGTGCAACTCAGGGATTATTGACTTTTGAACAGATAGAACAAAAGTTGAAAGAAAATCCATGCTATACATTTCTTAAAGAAAATTAATTTTTCGGCAAAAAATTTTTTTACGTGTTTTAACTCTGATGAAAGGATTTTTAATTATGAATTCATTACCTCTATCTAATCAGAGTTTTGGCAGTGTATATGTTGTTAAAGGCAAGAATGCGTCAGATTTAAGGGCGGTAAAAAATATTTTGATTAAGAGTTTACTGGATACAAATCCGCCTAATTCTAATTTGAAAAATTTTACCGATGTTATAATGCTTCCCGCAAAGGATGAAGAATGCAAGCTTCTTGTGGCGACAAATGAAGATGCAAATCTGCTCAAAAAATTTATAAAAGGTGTAAAGGATTTGTACAGTATAATTGAATTTGAGCCTAAAAATGCAAAGGAAAATCTTAACAGGATTTTAATAAATACCCGTTTTAGCGAAGGAGCCGGAAATTCGGGCATGAAATCGTATCTTAGCGAAGCGGAAAGATTTTTTGTAAAATTTATATCTTCAACAGGCAGAAAAATTAGCGATATAAAATTTACCACTTCGGAAAAGGTTACAAGAGCAAATAAATTAGGGCGTTTTAATACTGTTGAAGGGACTTTAATTTTGGATAGCAAGGCTTAATAAATATGAAATTAACAGAATTAAGATATAATGCAAACAAACCCGCTTTTGGTTCCGTTTTCGCAATAAAAGGCAAATGTGATGATAATGACAGAATCGTTATGGCATTTTCAGAAAAATGCAATGAATTTATTTCCGAAATTTGCAGAACAAGAAAGTTAAATTTAAACAAAATAAGCGAAAATTTGAGTTCTTTTGACGTAATAAATCTTACGCCGACCGATATTGATGAAACTGTTTGCCTGTTCAGTACAAATGAGAATACTTTCGACAGTTTTAAATTTGTTGAAAAAAGCAAGAATAATTACTTTTTTGATCTTTATGATGAGACTGACAGAAATAAATGCAATATTGATATAAAAGCCAAAGAATATTACGAAAAAGGCGAGATAGACAACTTTTTGGATTGTCTTATCGCAAAACGTAAGATGCTGGCTGAAAATCCAATGGTACTGGCAAAAAAAATAGTTGACGATTTCAGAAAAAGTGCTGAAGTAAAGTTCCGCAATGTTCCTATTCTTGATGCAAAAGAAGTGCTTGAAGCGATATCAAACAAAAATTTTGACTTTATAAAAGGAATTATTTGTAACTTAAAACACTTTTAAACCCGTTTAATGATGTCACAAGGATTTCCTGCTGCTATGACATTTGCGGGTATATCTTTGTTCACAATACTGCCCGCACCTATTACACTGTTATCTCCGATATGCACTCCCGGAAGAACGGTTACGTTTCCGCATATCCAGACATTGTTTCCGACCGTAATCGGTGAAGCATAGTCTATGCCTTTTTCTCTAAGAATTTTGTTTGTCGGGTGCATTGATGTGTAAAATGAACAATTCGGACCTATAAGAACATTGTCCCCAAAACTTACCGACGCAGAATCCAATATAAGCATATTGTGGTTGGCATAAAAGTTTTCTCCGACGGAAATGTTATATCCGTAATCACACATAAAGGGCTGTTCTATGAGATAAATTGATTTTGTTTTCCCTATAATATTTTTAATCATTTCCATGCGTAAACCAAGCATATCGGGTGATATACCGTTATATTTATGGCAAAGTGATTTACATTTTACCCTTTTGAAAAATAATTCTTTTTCGTTTTCTTTTCTTAAACTGATTTTCTTTTCCGTCTGCATAAAAACAGATTAAAAAATGCTTAAAAAAAATACAATTCCCTAAATAATCAACCGTTAATATTATATTGAAATTTTATATTATTTTTTATTGCGTTTGAAAAATCTTTTTTTCTTTTTTGTGTCTTTTTTATTTGGATTATTTTGATTTTCTTTTGAATACGTTGGGGCAAAAACACTTGAAGATAAAGCACTTATATATTTATCATTCAAATGAGCGTAATCAAAAATTATAACCCCTTTTGTATTGAGTTTTCTGGCTTCATGAATTTGTCTTATCAAATCTTCCTCCGAGCCGTTCATAAATGCGACAAAAAGTCCTGCATACAAGTCGGTTTTATTACTTTTGGATTTAATAACATCCTGCATCATGGAATTAGCCATTTTGGAATTACAGGTTAAAAATAGCGGTGTAAATCCGTCTACATAGTTTTGAGCAGACCATGTTTTCCAGTCCTGTTGTTTTTTATCCAATGCGGCAAGTCTGTCGGGGAAAATTACCGCAGATACATATACATTTTTTGCTCTGCCTAATTCTCCTGTTTTACGAACCATATCGGAAACTTTCGAACGTCTGTAGCCGTTCCATACGGGCCATAAAGGGTCTGATATTGTTAGTTCTGCAGGGTCTTTTCCGTATATTTCCTGAAATTCTTTCCTTGCGGCATCTGTATATCCCCAGCTTGACGAATCGTTAACGGCTACACAATTGGGATATCTTGCATAGTCAAGGTTAATTCCGTCGGGTTTGTAGCGGGTTATTATTTCGTCCAGAAGTTTCACCAGAAAGTCCTGAACTTGAGGATTTGCTGGGTCAAGAAAATACCCGTTATGTTCCGAACTTGATTTTGTGGGTTCAACGGAATTCATGTCTTTTTTAGTTTTATTACCCCAAGAAGGATTTCTGGCAAGAATGCTGTTCGGATTATCCTTTGGAGCCTGATTACCCGTATAAAACGTTTCAAACCAAATATGAACTTTCATATTGTTCTTGTGGGCTTCTTCAATCCAAATCGCAAGCGGATCAAATCCCGTGAAACTTTCGTTTTGTTCGCTAAATCCGTATGCCTTCATCGTTTCTGACGGGAATATGGTTTTGCCATGAAAATATGATTCGAGGAAAATATCATTTATCCCTGCTTTTTTAATTCTGTTGATGGTTTGAGTTATCTCTTTTCGATTTTTTTCTACGGGTCTTATCCAGATGCCTTTAAGTTCACTGCTTTTGTATGGGATAACGCTTTTTAGTGCATCGTTAGCTGCTTCAATGGCAAGTTGTGAATATTTTTGAACTTCGTCGGGATTTTTATATGCTTTTTTCAAATAATTTTTTGCATCGTTAATATAGCTGTTTGGTACACGCCATTTGTATTCGGGAACACTCGCTTTGTAAAAATCAATCATTTGCTGAGCTTCAATAATCTTTTTTTCGGACTCAAAAATGTAACTTTCGGAAGTTGTGTACGTGTACAAAACATCCGTATTGCGGTCAATATATATTTTAGTTCCGACATGAATGCTTTTATTCATCCAGTTTTTAGCATTACCGTGACCGCTTACTACAAGTCCGTTTGAAGGGATAAAAGAATCCGCTCCCGAAAGTTCGGTTACGGTATTACCTTCAACTATGGCTTCGGCACCAAATTCGTTTGTATTTGTTCTGATACCGTATTCGGGAGTGTATATTACAAGTTGATTAATTCCCCTTGCCCCCGGTAAATAACTGCCTGATTTGTTTGTAGACGCCGTTGGATTATATGCATCTATTTTTGCTTTCGTATAGCTGAATACAACTTCATTTTTCATCGGTTGATAAGGCGAATAAATCGGGTTAACATTTGACGGATTATCGCAATTTGTTTGTACGACGACGGGTAAATTATCTGTTCCGTCATTTTTAGAAATAATATTTGTGTTATCCGTTATTTCCGCGGCATACGCAGCAGAACATGCCAATAAAAAAGTTGAAATTGTTATAAGAAAATTTTTTTTTATCATTATTTCCGTGTCCGAACAAACTATAAATCACGCCAATGCGGTGATGTATGAAATTCATGATTCATAAACGAATCATCATCGTAAGCCGGATCAAGATTCATAAAGAAATATCTGACCTGTTTTATAACCGGTTTGTTATAAAATTTATCCGATTTGGTTTGTTCCTTTTCGTATTCCAAAGAATTAACTCTGTCATAGCTTTTTTCAATAGCCTCAATAGTTGCCTCGGAATATCCGTGATTTTTAAGATATTCGGGAGAACGAACATCTTCTACGGTCAAATATTCACTATAAGCAGGAACAGCCAGAATTAACCCTATAACAGATAAAAGCAAAATTTTATTCTTCATTACCACCTCAATTTGTACTCTAACCATTATATAATATTGTTTAAAGGTTACAAAATCATTATAATTTCTTTACAAAAAAAAGCCATATATTATTTGTATGATTTTATTATAATTTCTTCCAATTTTTCAAGAAGTTCATCTTCGGGAACTCTTGCGATAATTTCACCTTTTCTGAAAATATATCCTTCATTAATTCCGCCTGCAATGCCGAAATCAGCGTGTTTAGCTTCACCGGGGCCGTTAACGGCACAACCCATAGTCGCTATGGTGATAGGTTTTTCTAAATTCTTAAATTTTTCTTCAACCCGTTTTGCAAGTTCTATCAAATTAATACGTGTTCTTCCGCAAGTCGGGCATGATATAAAATTCACACCGCGTTCTCTGAGTCCCAAACTTTTCAATATTTCAAATCCCGCACTGACTTCTTCCGTCGGATTTTCTGTTAACGAAACCCTGATTGTATCGCCTATACCTTCTGCCAGTAATGTTCCGAGTCCTACTGACGATTTTATTAATCCTGATTTTAACGTTCCCGCTTCCGTTACTCCCAAATGCAGCGGGTAAGGAATTTTTTCGGCTATCATCCGATAAGCTTCTATTGTGGTAAGCACATCTGATGATTTTAAAGAAACTTTTATTAAATCAAAATCCAAATCTTCAAGGATTTTAATATGTTCCATAGCACTAAGAACCATTTTTTCGTGAAGCGGAATATTTTTGTCTTGCAGGGCTTTATCCAGAGAACCCGCATTAACACCTATTCTAATCGGGATTTTCTGTTGTGCCGCAAAAGATACGACTTTTTGAACATTTTCTTTTTTCCCGATATTGCCCGGATTAAGTCTGAGGGCATTTATCCCGTTGTTAATGCATTGAATTGCAAGCCTGTAATCAAAATGTATATCGGCAACCAAAGGCAGCGGTGATTTTTTAACAATTTCTTTCACCGCATCGGCGGCATGTCTGTCGGGAACGGCAATTCTTGCAATATCACATCCTTTTTGTGCAAACTCTTTTATCTGATTTATTGTGGCTTCCGTATCGCATGTGTTTGTATTGCACATCGACTGAACGCTAATCGGATTTCCGTTGCCTATCTTAACATTTCCTATGGTAATTTCTTTGGATTTTCTTCTTTTTATCATATATTAATAATAGCACAATTAGTAATTTGAGGTAAAAAATATGAAAGTTGCTGTAATATCGGACATTCACGGGAATTATCAGGCGTTGGAAAGTGTCATGCAGGATGTTAAAAATAAAGGTTGTGAAAAGGTTTTTTGTCTTGGCGATTTAGCAATGGCAGGCCCTCAGCCGAGAATGATTATTGATTTTGTCAGAAAACAAACGAATTGGGAAGTTATTCAAGGAAATACCGATAAGTTAATTGCGGATTTTTCGCCTGAGATTTTGGAAAACGTTAAAAATCATTTCCCCGTAATGGCAAAGGCTTTGGCTGATGACGTTTTTTATATTGAAGATGATAAAAAAGATTATTTGAGAAATTTACCCGAGCAAAAAGAGTTAAATATTGAAGGGGTAAAAATCCTTCTCGTACATGGTTCACCAAGGCGGAACAATGAAGATATACTTCCTGATATGCCCTTGTCGCAAGTCGAAGAAATGGTTCTCGGAGTTGATGCCGATATAATTTTTTGCGGGCATACCCACGTACCCTGCGGTTATCAAACCAACAAAAAACAAACAGTGGTAAATGTCGGCAGTGTCGGACGACCCATGACAGGTGAACCGAAAGCGTGTTACGTTGTCGCTGACTTTGAAAACGGTGCTTTTTCAATAGAACACAGATTTGTAAATTACGATTACGAAACTGCCGCACATATAATGGAAGTCAGAGGGTTTGACGGTGCGGATAAAATAGCACAAATGCTAAGAAATCCCACAACCCGACATATATAAATTACCAATAACCTGATTTATGAGACATCAAGTTTTAGTAAGAAATTTTACCTTCCTGCAAAACTTTAGCGGCACAGTCAAAACCTGCAAAAGCATTATCAGATGTAGTACTGCATAACGGAAAATCATTATCCGTGCCTGCGGGAACAATTATTCCTTTGTCGGTTCTTATTCCAAAAGTAAATACATCTTTACCGAACTGATTAGGAGCCTTATCTCCGTTAACATCTACTATAAATACAAGACTTCCGTTATTTACTCCCGTGATTTTTGTATCTGAAAAAACATCCAGTACAATGCTTGAACCGTCTGCCAATATTGCCGAACATGTTCCCTGCCCGTTGTAATATTCTCCTCCATACTGGTAATTCTTGTTGTTCAACATTTTTGTAATGTCTTTACTCCAACAGCCTACTGAATGATATGCACAACCGCAATCTTTAGTCATTTTTAAATACGGTTTGTATAATTCCCAAACGGGTTCAACTCCTTCACCTGCTTCGTCATAAAAAGTCCATTCGGAACTCGGATGTTCTATCTGAATCATTGTGGTTGCCTGTGAAAGAATGGAATACGATTTTTTTAATGCCGTTACCAAATGTCTGTTTTGAATTTTATTCATCAATGACGGCATGGTCATTGCCGCCACAACGCCAATGATACAGAGGGTGATAAGAACCTCCGCCAAAGTGAATGCTGCTCTACGTTTGTTGTGTTGCCGAACTACGTGTCTTGGATTATGCACAGTTCGCAAAAGCGTGGTTTTGCTCACTTGGACGAACTCGCTTCGCTCCGTTCTTGTGCAAATCCGCTGCGTAGCACCTTCTGCCAATGTGAAAGCGGCTTTTTGTGAAAAGTGAGAAGTGAGAGGTGAGAAGTTCTTATCGGCACTTCGTGCAAGGTAATTGGCTGGATTGCTTCGCATTTGCTCGCAATGACCGTACATATCCATGTCATGCTGAACCCCACACATGTCACCCTGAACTCTCACCATGTCATGCTGAACTCGTTTCAGCATCTGAGCCTTGTCGGGTCTTACAGTCTTTCCCAAAATTGTTGCGTTTTTAATTTTTTCTTTCATTTTTAAGTCCTTTCTTTTTTTATTAATTACTTTTTATTACTCTTTTATTTGTCATTCAAAAACCTTCATGTCATGCTAAACACCACCATGTCACCCTGAACTCGTTTCAGGGTCTTATTTATTCGGTATTGTTACATAATCCTGAAACGTCTTGGATTTGCTCCAATGCGGGCAGAGACTTGTTATTGACCATAGTTGTGGAGATTGACTTTAGTTTAGTTTCTTTTCTATTTAATGACTTGATAAGGCTCAGATGCTGAAACGAGTTCAGCATGACATGTAAAGGGTTCAGGGTCTTTCGTGCAATGAAGATACTGAACCAATGCCACGAAATAAGATCCTGAAACGAGTTCAGGATGACATGGTCGTTCAGGATGACATGTGGGATGACTTGTAAATGGTTCACCATGACATGATTATTCAGGATGACATGGTAAGAGTCCCGCATGACAGAATTTTTGTGGTAAAAATTCCCACGACCAAACGAGGGATGTAAATTAATCCCTTCAAAATAATCTTCCCAAAAGCGAAAAACGGCTAAAACGCAGTCATAGAGCGGGTTTACAGACTCGGGGGGGGGGTGAATGCTAAAACTTCAAAATTCGATTTTTTCATAAATTTTTCATTAACTCCCAAATTTTCGGTGCTTCGCACCACAGTACTTCCCGATTGAAATATTTCAACCTTACTCTATCATTATAACATATATTCTAAAAAGTTCAAGTGGTCAGAACAAATTTATTGTCAAAAATTAATCTTCCAACGATTCATGCCCGCTTTTATGTGTCTTTAAAAGCACTCCGCGTTTTGATGTTTGTATAAATTCTATCATTTTTTCAATATATTCATTCATCGGAATTTCAGCTTTTATTTTTTCGATAGCCTGCGTAGTGTTTAATTCTTCCGCAATAAGAAGTTTAAATGCCTCGTTTGTTGCCGTTCTGACTTCTTGTGATACCCCTCTGCGTTTCATGGCAATAACATTTAGTCCGCGTGGAACGGGCGGTCTGCCTTCACCTTTTGAATACGGCAATATATCCTGTCTGGATGCCGAAAAACCGCTGATAATTGCCATATCACCAATTCTTATGTTTTGATGAAATACGCTCATACCGCCGACAAATGCACCGAAACCTACGTGTACATGCCCGCCGAGTGTTACAAGATTTGCCAAAATTACCTCATCGGCGAGAACACAATTATGTGCAACGTGTGAACCTACCATTAAAAGACATTTGTTGCCTATTCTGGTTGTGAAATCTCCGCAAGCAGCACCTCTGTGAACCGTTACATTCTCTTTTATTATTGTACCGTTGCCGATTACGACTTTTGTCGGTTCGCCTTTGTACCCCAAATCCTGAGGTTCGGAACCGATAGTGGCAAACGGCGATATAGTACAGTCATCACCTATTTCGGCAAATTCTATATGGGCATTGGAAATAACCCTTGTTCTGTGACCTATGGTAACATTTTCACCTATAACCGTGTAAGGTCCTATTATTGCATCTTCCGCTATTTTTGCCGTAGGATGTATTATTGCTGTTTTGTCTATCATAAATCTTTCTCTCCTGTTTTTATCATTATATTACAAAATTTCCGATATAATGATATTTTTATATTATTTTAATAACTTGATTAATTATTCAATATCAAATCATAACAAAGATTTTCAACAATTGTTTGCGTGTTCATGTTGAGTTGAAGTTCTTTTTTGGCTTTTTCTACGGATTTTAAGTCCGAAATTAATTTTATTTTCAGCGGTTTGTTCTCTAAATTTTCTTTTAACAGAGCGGATAAGTAATTTTGTATCATATTAAAAACATATTCACTATCGTATTCTTGCGACAAATTGTATATTTTTTCGTTAAAATCAAGTACCTGAGATTTTTCAAGTTCAAGATAATTTTCCATAATCTCGGTTACAAGGTCAAAATCTCTGTCCTCATCCCGCATTGAAGGAACATAAAAACTTTGTGAACGCGAAACTATTGTGGATATTAAATCGGATTTGTCTTTGGTAAGAAAAATAAATGTCGTATTGTTAGGCGGTTCTTCAAAAGTTTTTAACAAAGAATTTGCCGCATCGGTTTGAAAATTTTGTTCATTAAGCCCGCAAACATTTCCGTCTTTGTCTTTGTCGCAAAAAATATAAACTCTGTGGTAATCCGAACTGATTAGCAAATCATTTTTTATCATTCTTGCCTGTTCTATGGAAATTACCGTTCTTGATGTATCATCAGAAGGCTTGCTGTCTGTTTTGGAAACGGTTATTACTGCGGGATGTTTATTTTCTCTAATCCATTTGCAATTTAAACATTGACAGTCGGGGCTGTGGTCTCCGCTGCAATTCAGCATTAACGCTATTTCAAGAGCAATATCATATTGTGCCTGTAAGTCTGAACCGTAAAACAGTATACAGTGAGCGATATTTTTTTCGGGATTTAGTATCGCATTTTTAAAGTAATTCATTAAGAACGGGTATTTGTCACTTAAATATTGCATTTTCCACCTCGTTTTCAATGTTTAATGACTGTCCTGATTTTATTCTGTATTCGGCTTCCGTAAGATTTTGTTTCAATTTTATAAAGTATTTTAAATTAGTATTTTTCATTTTTTGTAAATTTACCATTACGGCATATTCATGCATGCCCGTTAGTTTTGCAAGCTCCTTCGCGGAATATTTTTTGGAATTTGATTTTAAGAAAATCCACCGTCTTATCATTGTCTGCAAAACAGAAAGAATTTCCAATACGTATCGTTTTTCGAGCAGTTTTTTAAATTCCAAAATAGCCTTATCTCTTTTTCCCGCTATAAGACAGTCGGAAAACGCAAACAAATCCTCATTTGAAATACAAATTTCTTTTACGGCTTTACCGGTAACTATATTATTCGGATATATAAAGAGTTTGAGTTTATCCAATTCGGTGTCAATTTGTCTGAGGTTGTTTCCGATTTGTGTAATTATCACAGTAAGTGCGTCGGGACTGAATTTTAAGTCCTTTGTTTTGCCCAGTTTTTTTATGTAATCTTCAAGTTCTGCGGTTTTGTATGTGGGTATCAAAGCAAATTGTTTTGAATTATATTTGGAAAGTATTTTGAATAATTTTTTTCTGGTGTCAAGCTTTTTCCCTTCGTTTCGCGGAAGTACTGCGGAGAATACTATGTCAGTGTTTTCATTAACAATTTCAAGAGTATCTTCAATTTCTTTCAGTTCTTTGTCGGAAAAGGCTTTGGAAAAATATTCAAAACAGTTAATAACAATAAGCATTTTACCGAACATTAAAGGCTGTGAACGCAATATTGATATTAAATCCGTAAACTTCGGGGTATCGTAAACTTTGTAAGAGATTTCCAAAAAATTCTTATCAAGACCTGATTTCAGTTTGTTGATTTCTTTTTCAATATTAAAATCTTCTTCACCGTAGAAAAAATAAACAGACATAACTATTATTTAACACAAATTAGTGATTAAAACAATCAGAAGTTTCTCAAATCGAGATAATCTTTCAAAGCTTCCCGCCAATTTCTGCATAAGTTGTTGTTTTCCATGACGCTGTAGGCAGGACGTTTTGCGGGTCTTGGAAATTCTTCCGTTTTACAGGGGATTAAATTTACGTCCTTATTTTCAAGTCTGAAAATTTCTTTTGCAAAGCCGTACCAACTTGTATAATCCGAGCCGCAAACGTGATAAATCCCGCAGGGTTTGGAAAGCAGTTTTACAATACCGTTTGCAAGTTCCACAGTCCACGTAGGACAGCCTATTTGATCGTCAACAACCTTAATTTCGGGTTGGCTGCTTAAAGATAGCATTGTTTCGACAAAATTTTTCCCGTGATGACCGTATAACCATGAGGTTCTTGCTATGTAATATTTTTCGCAATATTTTTTGACGGCGTTTTCTCCTTCAAGCTTTGTTAATCCGTAATTATTAACGGGATTGGGTTCGTCCTGCGGGGTGTAAGGAGTGTTTTTAGAACCGTCGAACACATAATCGGTTGAGATATATACGGGTATTATTCCGAGTTGACCGCAGATTTTGGCTATATTTTCGGTTCCGACGGAATTTACCGACCTTGCGGTTTCAATATCTTCCTCCGCTTTGTCGACGTTTGTGTATGCACCGCAGTGGATTACCAAATCAGGACGTATATCTTTCAAAACTTTTTCCGTCATGCTGAAATCGGTAAAATCAAGAGTATCTTTATCGGTTTCTATAACAAAAGCACCGTAATCTTCCAGTATCGGACATAAATCCTGTCCGAGCATTCCGTTTGCACCTGTTACCAATATTTTCATTTAATTCCCCTCTAATTCCGCCAAGCTAAGCAGTTACGGTTTGCAGCTTTTTTCTTTCGATTTCCGACATCCATTCAATGTTATTCAAGTACCAGTCTATGGTAATTTTTATCCCTTCTTCAAATGTCAAAGACGGTTTCCAGCCTAATTCGCTCTGAATTTTATCGTTGCAGATAGCATAGCGTTTATCATGACCGAGTCTGTCTTTAACATATTCTATGGAACTTTCGTCTTTTCCCATAGCGTTTAAAATCAATTTTGTAATTTCAATATTGGTTTTTTCGTTGTGACCTCCGATGTTATAAACTTCTCCTATTCTGCCTTTATGCAGTACGGTATCTATTGCGGCACAGTGGTCATACACGTAAAGCCAGTCACGGACATTTAATCCGTCGCCGTAAACGGGAACTTTTTCCCCTTTATTAAGCTGAGAAATAAAGAAAGGAATAAGTTTTTCGGGATATTGATACGGCCCGTAGTTATTTGAACATCTTGTTATTAAAGCAGGCAATTTATAAGTTTCAAAGTATGCTCTGACAAGCATATCCGCTCCCGCTTTCGAAGCCGAATACGGACTGTTCGGAGCAAGCGGCGTGGTTTCCGTAAAATATCCCGTTTTCCCCAGTGTTCCGTACACTTCGTCAGTGGAGACCTGTAAATATCTTTCAACTTTAAATTGTTTTGCCGCCTGCAAAAGATTTAATGTACCTTTAACATTGGTTTCAATAAAGATTTCGGGGCCAGTAATCGAACGGTCAACATGGGATTCTGCGGCAAAATTTACTATCGCATCGACCTGTTCCGCCAGTTGCGGAACGAGTTTTTTGTCACAAATGTTGCCGTGAACAAATTTATAATCAGGATTATCTTTTACGTCATCCAGATTTTGAATGTTTCCCGCATAAGTCAAAGCATCAAGGTTAATAATTTTTATACCCTTGTGTTCGTTCAACATTTTTCTGATAAAACAGCTTCCGATAAATCCGGCACCGCCGGTAACAAGTATTTTTTCAGTCATAGTACCTCTTTCAATGCCGGCTGGTGCTTGTCTTTTTCCGATAATACGGGTTCAAAATCAATGCCCCAGTCAATATTAATATCTTTATCGCACCAAAATATACCCCTGTCGGCATCGGGTTTATATTCATTGTCAGTTTTGTATAACAATTCCGCTTCATCTGAAAGAACAACAAACCCGTGTGCAAAACCTCGCGGGATATACAACATGTTTTTATTTTCCCGTGACAATTCAACTTTTACATATTGTCCGAAAGTTTTTGAATTTTTTCTGATATCCACTGCTATATCGTAAATTTTTCCGCGGATACATCTTACCAGTTTTGCCTGTGAATACGGTTCCTGCTGATAATGTAAACCTCTTAAAACATGTTTGCCCGACAATGAATGATTATCCTGTACAAATTCGGTATCAATTCCGTTTTTTACAAATTCGGATTTTTTGTAACTTTCCATAAAAAATCCGCGATTATCGCCGAAAACCTTCGGTTTTATAAGTATTACATCAGCTATCTTCTGTTTCTCAAAATCAAACGGCATAATTTTCCCCTTTGAAAATAATTATACATGTAAAATAACAGATTTGCAAAAATAATCCTTTATATAACATTCAGGGTAATTGAATAAATTTTTAAAAATATATAATTTAATCAAAAAGGAGGACTGATGAAAAGAATATTTACAATTATAACGGGACTGATTTATTTGTCAGTGAGCGTATCTGAGGCGTTTGCGGTCGAAAGCAAAATTAAATTCAATAAAGAAACGTATAATCTTATTCAAAACCAAAACGGCGGCAATGAATATAATTATTATATTAAGGAAGAAAACGATGATAATTGGCATACAAGGATTAATCTTTTGAAAGATGAGACTTTAACAAATCCGACGGAAGCGGCTGCGGATTACGCACATAAAATTCAGGAAAAAACTCCGGGTGCATCCGTTCTTGTATATCCTGATGTCGCTATGGTGGAATATATTAATTTTCCCGAGGACAGAAAATTTTATGAGTATAACGCAATGATATTTCAGCCCTCAAAAACTAAAGGTCTTGAACTGTTTCGCTTTTCAAAACGGTTTTACTCAAACGAATTTGATGATACCAAAGCCGCAAGAAAAGCCGCAATTGATTTTGCACAACAGAACAGTGTGAAATACATGCAAATGGTAAATTCAACCGCACCAAAATACAAAATTGATTAAATAGTATTAAAATTTTATTGAAATAAATTTCAAAATCTTGCGTATCGCTTTTTTTTATCATAATATTTTCGTAAGGACAACTCGGTTAAATTTCCGAATAAACAGAAATATAAAATCGGCTTAAGGAGATATTATGAACGAATTTTTGAAGAAATCGGCTGCAGAGCAGAGCAAAGCCATAAGAAATAAAGAAATTTCCGCTGTAGAGCTTACAAATGCGGCTTTTGATAGAATAAATGAAGTAGAAGACAAATTAGGTGCATTTAATTCTTTAACAAAAGAAATCGCTTTGAATACAGCCAAAAAAGTTGACGAAAAGATTGCGAAAAACGAAGAACTTCCGCTTCTTGCGGGTGTTCCTCTGGCTTTAAAAGACAATATGAACCTCAAGGGTTCAAAAACTACGGCTTCTTCAAAAATATTAGAGAATTTTGTATCTCCTTTCAACGCAACCATAAGTGAAAAACTTTTGAATAATCTTGTTCCGATAGTTGGAAAAGCAAACTTAGACGAATTTGCAATGGGTTCTTCAAATGAAAACTCAGCATTCAAAAAAGTTCATAACCCGTGGGATTTAAGTAAAGTCCCCGGAGGTTCTTCGGGCGGTTCGGCAGCTTCGGTTGCTTCCTGCGAAGCGGCATTAGCTTTAGGCTCGGATACGGGCGGTTCAATCAGATTACCCGCTTCGTTCTGCGGAATTGTCGGCATGAAACCTACTTACGGAAGGGTATCAAGGTACGGACTTATCGCTTTTGCTTCATCACTTGACCAGATTGGGCCTTTTGCAAGAACAGTCGAAGATGCGGCAAATTTGCTTGAAGTAATTTCGGGTCATGATGCAAAAGACTCTACTTCATTGAATTTGCCCGTTGAACATTATGCCGCAAATATAAATAATGACATATCAGGCATGAAAGTTGGTGTTATAAAAGAACTTATGACGGATGCTTTGTCGGAAGATGTTGCAAAGGCTGTTGAAAGTGCCATTGATGATTTCAAAAAACTCGGTGCTTCCATAGTTGAAATATCACTTCCCAATTTAAAACATTCGATAGGGATTTATTATATTCTAGCAACCGCGGAATGTTCTTCCAATTTGGCAAGATTTGACGGCGTAAAATACGGTTACAGAACCCCTAATGCCAAAAATCTTATGGAAATGTATACAAAAACAAGAGCCGAAGGCTTTGGACCGGAAGTTAAACGAAGAATAATGCTCGGGACTTACGCTTTGTCCTCGGGTTATTATGATGCTTATTATAAAAAAGCACAACAGATGAGAGCTTTGGTAACGCGTGATTTTGAAGAAGCTTTCAAAAAAGTTGATATTTTGATTTCACCAACCTGCCCGAATACGGCATTTGAACTCGGAGCAAAGGCTTCCGACCCTCTTGCCATGTATTTAACGGATATTGCGACAATATCGGCTAATTTGGCAGGAATTCCGGGGCTGAGTGTTCCGGCAGGATTTGACAGGGACGGTATGCCTATCGGCTTGCAGATTTTGGCACCGCAATTAATGGAAAGCAAACTGTTTAACGCCGCTCATAAATTTGAACGTGCTAATGACTACTATTTACAGCTTGCAAAACTGTAAATGTAATCATAAACTTAACAATTGCCCGCCTTTGGTTGACAATGAAAAACCTGCATAATAAAATTGGCTTATGGCAAAAATTATTAATATAATAAAGGGTGCTAAAGATATTTTGCCCTGCGAAGTTGAACAGTGGCATAAATTGGAAAAAAATGCCCTTGATATATTCGGTTTGTACGGTTATAAAGAAATAAGAACACCGATTTTTGAAGCAACCGAACTTTTTGCACGCGGTGTGGGCGACACTACCGACATTGTAAACAAAGAAATGTATACCTTTGAAAAATCCGAAAGGTTATTAACATTGCGTCCCGAAAATACTGCGGGAGTTGTTCGTTCATTTATAGAAAACGGGATGTTCAGATTACCCGCACCCGTAAAACTCTGGTATAAAGGACCTATGTTCCGTTATGAACGTCCGCAGGCAGGCAGACAAAGACAGTTTCATCAAGTGGGTGTCGAAATGTTCGGAATAAAAGAGCCTGCAGCCGATGCGGAAGTTATTCTTCTTGCGGTTGAATATTTGAAATCTCTTGGCTTGAACGATTTACAGGTTGAAATAAACTCTATAGGCTGTCCGCAATGCAGAGAAGAATATAAAAGAAAAATTAAAGATGTTCTAAAACCCGAATTAGATAATCTTTGCGAAGACTGTAAAACAAGGTATGAAAAAAATCCGCTGCGGCTTCTTGACTGTAAAAACGAGTCTTGCAAAAGAATATTTGAAAAACCGGGAATTTATGATGTGATAAATTCTGATTATATTTGTCAAGACTGCAAAGAACACTATGAAAAGCTTAAATCCTACCTGAACGATTCAGACATTTCTTATAAAGAGAATAAACTTCTCGTAAGGGGCTTGGATTACTACAACCGAACGGTTTTTGAGATTAAATCAAACTGTTTGGGGGCTCAAAATGCCGTATGCGGGGGCGGAAGGTATGACAACCTTGTCAAAAACTTAGGCGGAGAGGACACTCCTGCCGTCGGCTGGGCAATGGGTATGGAAAGATTAAACTCCCTTACCGAAAAAATTGAACCTGAAAAGTTAAAAGCTTATGTTGTTTGCGAATACCCGCAAGAAGCGTTGAAACTTACTCAGGAAATCCGCGGTTACGGGTTCTCTGCGGAATTTGACCTTTCAGGCAAAAAATTTGTTAAACAGCTTGAAAAAGCCGCAAAAAAAGCACAATATGCCGTTATATTGGGCGATGACGAGTTGAAAAACAATAAAGTTTCCGTAAAAAATCTTGAAACGTCCTGTCAGATTACCGTAAACAGGAATGAATTAAAATCAGCATTAACACAGTAATAATTAGTTATAAGAGGATGTATTATGGCAAAATCAGTAGACGAAGTTATTTTAAAGTTATCAAAAAGTTTTAACATGGTTTTTGATGATTACGAAGGTGTGTATTTGTTCGGTATTCATCTTGACGGGAAAATGCATAAGGATGAAGATATTGAACTTGTTGCGATTTTCAAAACGGGTGATCAGTCTAAACGCGGTCAAATTTGGCCGATAATCGGGAAAATTGAAACCGATATGGATGTTTGTATTGATTTATACCCGTATACGGAGGAACAATTCAAGGCTGATACGGATTTATACGAAGAAGTTATGGAAAATCATATTTTCTATAATAAATCAGGTTTAAAACAAAAATAGGTTAATAATAAAATATACGAGGGAAAAATGGAAAAAATAACTATAAGATCTGACAGAAAAGACGATTACAAATTTTATTACAAAGGCGAAGAAGTTGTTCTGGGTGCGGGCAAAATTATAAGTATCGCAAACGGTTTAAATGACGTTGTTTTGCCGACTTGTGAGATGAAAATTATAAATAATTTAATAGTTGTAAAAGGCGGAACAAAAGAAAAATAAATTATTTAATCCTCTTTTACCGCGGGATTTTATTCCGTATTTCAGTGTGAAAATTTCAGGTAAGCAATTTGCGAAATTTTTGTACCTGCACTTGTGTTTGAACATTATAACCCGTGCCTGATATAAGCGTTTCATAAAGGTTTATTACAAAACAGTTGACCTTTACATTTATTAATAAATTCCCGAGTAATTGTAACGGAAAAATTTTTATTGTATATTGTAAATTATGACAAATGTAACAAAAAAAGATAATTCTTTGAAAATAAAAGCCCCTATTGTTGAAGCCCTAAAAAATGCTTATGAGCATCCGAGTTATCAGTTTCATATACCGGGACACACCAAAGGCAGAAGTATTCTGCCCGATTTCCGTAAATTAATCGGGAAAAAGGCTCTCAGTCTTGATACGACGGATGAATTTGACAATTTGGGTACTTTACATCCTGCGACAGGGCCGATAAAAGAGGCACAAGAACTTGCGGCACAGGCTTTCGGTGCCGAAAAAACATTCTTCCTGCTTAACGGCTCAACTGTCGGGAATTTATCTCTGGCAATGGGCTTAACAAAAAAAGGGCAAAAGGTTATTACCAACAGAAATTGTCACAGGTCAATTTTAACGGGTTTAATTATTTCGGGTGCCGAACCGATATGGGTTGTTCCGAAACGTCTTGAAGAATGGGGAATATGGGGTTATATTTCTCCCGAAAGTATTGAAGATGCACTTAAAAACAATGATGATGTCGGCATGGTATGGATTACAAATCCGACTTACGAAGGTGTTGTTTCCGATATAAAATCTATAGCAGATATTTGTAAAAAATATGATGTTCCCTTGATTGTGGATGAAGCACACGCTTCGTTATGGAATTTCAGCGGGCATTTACCTGAATCGGCTTTAAAATTGGGGGCTGATGCGGTTTTACATTCCCTGCATAAAACAGGCGGAAGTATGAGCCAAAGTTCAATGCTTCATGTAGCCAAAAACTCTAAAATTAATGTTAATGCACTTGAAAAAGCTTTGAGACTTTTGCATACAACAAGTCCTTCAATGCTGCTTTTGGCAAGCCTTGATGCCGCACGTGCGAATTTAGAAAGCCCGTCGGGCAGAAAACAAATCGAACGTGCTGTTCACAACGCCAAATATTTGCGTCGTGAAATCGACAAACTTGAACATATTCATCATTTGCAGGCTGATTTTGGCTATAAAACCGATGTAACCAAAGTTTTTATAAAGGCTGACGGGTTGTCTGGCAAAAGACTGGAATCTATTCTGGAAATTGATTTTAATATTGAAGCGGAAAGTGCTTCGGATGAAGGTGTTTTGCTGTTGTGTAATGCAGGAAATAAACGCAGCGATATCCAATATTTGATTAATTGTCTTAAAAAAATCGATAAAACTAATTATTCGGATATTTGCTATCTTGAAAATAAGAAATACATGCCGATGCTTTCGCCCGAAATCAGAATGAGTTTACGGGATGCGTTTTTTGCGGAAAAAGAAGTTTTGCCGAAATCAAAATGTATCGGCAGAATTGCAGGAGAAGTTATAGCCGAATGCCCGCCCGGTATCTCGGTTTTACTCCCCGGTGAATTAATTACGGAAGCACATTTACCTTACCTTGTAGGTTACGAGTTTATTGAAGTCATAAAATGATAATCCCCTTAGTCAGAACATTTAGTCTTTCCGTTCCAGCTAAGTTCATCCGCACATCTGAGATAGTCCATGTTTTCGTTGTAGATTACCCATGCAGCACAGTTCCAGCCTTCCTTTTTAGGGTTACATGCCGAAAAATCCATGTTTTTCGGGTCAGATCCGATGCCCCCGGGCACCATTGTCCCATCACTAAGAAAAGCAAAATGAAAAATATCTTTTCCCATGGTATTAGGACCTTGTTGACCGTTTATGTCAGTCATTATATCAATAATTTGGGTGTCAGCGTTCTCTCTGAATGATAACTCAGTTCCGTCGGTTAGTTTCAAATTATAAGCATTGTTGTATTTTTCAGAGCCATAAATTAGACCGTTTAGTGTATAAAAATGCCCGCCTCTGATACTGTAATTTTCACAGTCATTTACCCCGCAGTCATCAGCTACTTTGAGAAATTGTTTCATTTTAGATGCTGCATTAACGGCAGGCTCACCCTGTGTTGCTAATTCCCAACTATCATGAGTTCCGTATTCGTTACAAGCCTGCAAAAACGCTTGTGAAAGCACCGAATAAACTTTTTTTAATTTCGCTACAGTAACTTTTTCCTGATGTTTTTGAATCAATGACGGCATGGTCATTGCCGCAACAACGCCAATGATACCTAAAGTGATAAGGACTTCTGCCAGTGTAAAAGCACAGCGTTGTGAAAAGTGAGAAGTGAGGGTATCTTTGGGTGAAAGGTGAAAAGTGAAAGGTGAGATGACCTTATCGGGTGCTAAAGCACCAAAACTACGCCTAAACCACCCCATGTCATGCTGAACAAACATGTCACCCTGAA
>CANPZB010000004.1 GCA_947588755.1 Candidatus Gastranaerophilales bacterium
ATTGCTAAATTGATTAAGTAAATTATATAAACCCGAAACTTACTTTAGGATGGTACTATGTACCATCCTTTTTAAATGCTTAATAAAACTTAAATAAATTCTGCGTTATAAAAACGCTTTTTACTAAGCTGATTTTAATTGTATTTTATAACCCAAGCCATTTATAAGTTTCAGTGTTGTACTGATTTTAGGTTGAACTTTACCGTTTAAAATATCCGATAAATTACCTCTATCCATTTTCAATTCTCTTGCAAGTGAAGAAATTGCCCCGCGTCCGCGAGCTTTTACGACATATTGTAAAGAACGAATAAAAGCATTAATATTACCGTCTTTTGCAAATTCTTCCAATGATGTTTCTAAGTAAACTCTTTGATAATCTTTATCCTGTAAGTGTTTTTGCATCAAATCATCATGACTGACAGTATTAGCCATAACTTTATCCATATCTAAATTTAATTTTTCCGTATTTTTCATTTTTTATTCCTTTCAATAAAATCTTTGAAATATTCGTCTGCTTGTTTTATTACTCGTTTTTGGTCACTTTTATCACCACCTGCAATAATGATTAATACAATGTTGTTAAGGTCTTTATAATAAACTCTGTAACCTTTACCGATATCAAATCTCAATTCTGATAACATACTGTTTTTTAGTTTTTTATGGTCACCATACAGCCCGTCTTGCAAGCGTTCTATGCGATTTTCAATTATGGATTTGATTTTATTGTCTAAAGAATTAAGCCATTCATCATAAGGACAGCGGCCATTTTCGGTTTTGTAATATATTATTTGTTTTAAGCGTTCATTTTCTGACATAAATATTACCTAATTATATTGTAGGGCATAACCGACAAAAAGTCAAGATGTTTTGAATTTTTATTCTTAAAATTTTACATTCGATAAATATCATATAAAGATTTTATTTAACATGATAATTATTTACACGCAGTGCCGTAACGAACTGCTTGGTTGCTCGCATTTAACGGCATTCCGTATTTTGCTCTTGTGATTACATCACAATCGCAAAACAACTCCGGCCTCGGCTCGCAATCCGCTGCTTGGTTGCTCGCATTTAACGGCATTACGTATTTTGCTCTTGTGATTACATCACAATCGCAAAACAACTCCAGCCTCAGCTCGCAATCCGCTGCTTGGTTGCTCGCATTTAACGGCATTACGTATTTTGCTCTTGTGATTACATCACAATCGCAAAACAACTCCAGCCTCAGCTCGCAATCCGCTTTTCACCTTTCACTTTCCCTTCCCTATCCTAAGGGATGGGCTAGGGATTTCAATTATCTCATTAAAACTTAAACGGGTAATCTTTTGGTATCTTCCAGCCGTTGCGTTGTATCAAAAGTGTACACAAAGCCCGTTCATTTGATACATTTTCCTTACAACCCAAATCATTGTCATTTCTCAGCCTTTCATCCGTAAGTAATTCTTCTGAATATCCGTATAAAGGTAATATTCCACCTCTATCAGGATAAAATTGAAAATCAAAATACTTTATTCCGCAAACATTTCTGTCTCTGTCTACTCCATAATTTTCTTTTTCTTGCGTTATAAAATCTTTTGCATTGGGATAAAATATGATACTGTTTATTGAAAAAATCATCAGACTTCCGTCCGTAAAATATACTTCAACTCCTTTTTCGTATGTTTTACTCTCTTTTGCATCAACTATTTTCAGATAAGGTCTTAAATATTTGTTAAACCAGAGTATTGCATCTTTATTAATTCTATTATTGCCGTCATTAATATAGTCTTCCTGCATAGCTTCCCAATAAATAACGGGACCGTTATCAATTGTTGAACGTTGAATGGCTTGATTAATTACACTGTAAAATCTGGCAAGCCGTGTTTCTACAACAGATTTTTTGTAATTTTGTATAAGTGCGGGAATTGTCAATGCCGCCACTACACCGATTATACCGAGAGTTATTAAAACTTCCGCCAAGGTAAATGCTTTATTTGTGCTTATAAAACCTGCTTTTTTTATACTTCCGCCCGAATTTGTAAAAGTTTTCTTATCCATTCTATTCCTCATCATATTAATTTATACAACATATTATTACTGTATATAATATTATTATACTATATACAGTATGATTTGTCAACCCCAAAGCAAAAATTACTATAATAAATTTATGATTAAGATTAGATTACGTGAAATAATGTGGGATAAATTTATTACGGCAAAAAGACTCAGCAAAGACACAGGTATAAGTACATCAACCATATCGGAAATTATTCACGGAAAACGTAAAAATATTGAACTTGATACGATAAATACTTTGTGTAATTACCTTAATTGCATGCCTTGTGATTTATTACAATATATTCCTGATATTAATTAAATTTATATATTTATTTTTTATCATCTGTAACAAAACCTATTTTAGTCGGTTTTGTTCTGTCCATAAGTAATCCTATTGCTTGATAAAGTTTTTCCATGTCTTGTTTATTATCTTTGCAATGTTCAATAAAATAATGTTCAAGTTCCGTAAGCCTTTGAGCCATTTCTTTATTTTCTATTGCCCATTTTCGCATAGCTACAAATGTGTCTATTATCTGAATATTTATCTGTATTGCTTTTTCAGAATTTAATACCGTTGCAAGCATGGCAACACCTTGTTCGGTGAAAGCATAAGGATTAAACCGTCTGCCGCCGCGACCTTTTTTTGATATCGCAAATTGCGATATCAAAATTTCCCATTCTTCATCTGATATCTGAAACATATAGTGTGGCGGAAATCTTTTTATATTTCTTTTAACTGCTTCATTTAATCTATGGGTTGCAACTCCATATAACATGGCAAGGTCTGAGTCCAACATAACTCTATGACCTCTTATTGTATATATCAAATTTTGAATTTGCAAGACTTCATTCATACATTTATTACCTTAAAAGATTTTTTTCAAGTCAAATCTTGTTTAAATAGCGATGTCGGGAAAACTTTACATGCCTGACGCACCAAGTTGAAAGGTAAGTAATTACCCGTTACTACAAAGCACTGACTTGCTCTTGCACGTATTTATCAGACGGCATTAAAGCCTGAGCCTTTTCGGCAGCTGATTTTGCCGCCTTTAAATATTTCTCGTCGTGTGTTTGTTTATACAAATATTCGTTCGCATACGATATATATAAACAATTTATATAATCGTCATCTCCGAGTTTATTAAAATACTTAATCGCATTTTTCATATTACGATTTTCGTAACTTGCATAAGCTATCCTTTTGAGTTTTGTTTGCATATCTTCCGGTCGGTAATATTGATGTGCGGCAGCATTCTGACTGATTACAATAGAAACTCTGTCGGATGACTTTTTAACATCCAAAACATTTGAATGCATTATGTTATATTTACCATCATTTACCCAAACGGAAGGTATAGCCGAACGAATTTCCATTATGCTATTAATACGTTTTTCGGGCATAGGATGTGTATTTGAAAGCGTTTTTACGTTCGGAAGTGCATTCATAAACGACAAAGCCTGCATACCGTTATTCATATCAAAACCCGCACGGGTCATAAGTTCTACGCCCATAGCATCCGCCGCATATTCCATATCTCTAAGTTCAAAGATATATTTTTCTTTCATTATAACCGGTGCTATGCCGTCAACTTTTTTCAAATTTTTTAATTTAATACTTATCTCTGCTGTTCTTTGTTCATGCCCTAAAATCTGATGTCCCATTTCATGTCCGATTACAAAAGCCAGTGCATCAGGATTAGTATATAAACTGTCATAAAGTGCGGTATTTATATAAATGTAATTGGCTGATGCGGTTGCGGCATTAAAGTCATCTGAGGATTTTCTGATGGCAATTCTCCAATTCATATAATCAAGATTATTTGCCCTGATTAAGCGTTCTGCAATTCTGTAGACATCATAAAAATCAACTGCGGCGGGTTGAACATTTATGCTTTGAATATTTTTGTTTAAAGCCTTTTTTATTTTGGAATTATAAATTTCGTTATCTTTCGCGATTTTCGCCTGATACTCTTTTTCATTGACTTTCGGAATATCGGAAAGCGATATCAGATGCGGGTCTTTAAGTTCTATATCAGTATTAATAGCCGGCGTAACGTATTTTGCTGTATGCTTTTTAACGGATTCGTATTTAACATTTTTCTTTGTCGTTTTTAACTGTCTGTCAAGATACGAACCTGCAAATGCCGGCGTATTAATAGCCAAGGCAAGTAAAATAACAAAAATCTTTTTCATAATAACTCCTGTTTTATGTTATTTTACTACAAATTAAATCATTTTGCAATCCGAAACATTGTGAACCTATCTTTGACGGTTTTTATTTCAGACGGAAGGGGTTTTGGCTCACTTGCAAACTTATTCGTTAATCCATTTTTTTGCATCAAATCGTAAATCTTTTACATTTATTTTTAAAGATTTTAAATACGGCTGCATTGAGGTAAGAATTTGCAGTTTTCTTAAAGTTAATTCCTGAGCAACAATTGCATTTTTGCAGGCAACAACCATCACTTTGTCGTAAGTTATCGAATAAGGTTTTGATTTGTCTGCGAATTTTTCGCCAGCGACTTTTTTCCAAAACTTATATAAATTACTCCGCGTAATCGCTTTTTTGAATTCCTTGTTCTTTAACAGTTCTTCAATAAGTGATTCTGTTGTAACAAAATCTGTGTAAGGTACTTTTTCCAATTTTGAATTCCCGTAATTTTGTGCTAAAGTTAAAAAATGGATTGTGGCGAAATATATAATATCATAAATTCGGCAAAAAATATACTCATAATATCGCACATAAACCCTGACGGAGATACATTAGGTTCAATGTGCGGTGTTTATTCCGTAATCAAAGATAATTTCAAAAAAAAGTGCGACATGCTTGCACTGTCTAAAATTCCGGCAGTATATGAATTTATGCCGTTTATTTCGGAAATTAAACACATTGAAGATATTGATTTGTCCCGTGAATATGATTTGGTAATTAATGTAGATGTGGCAGCTTTGGATAGGATTTGCGATGCAAAAATACTCTTTGAAAAAGCTAAAAACTCAATTAACTTTGACCATCACAAAACTAACAACAATTACGGTAAAATCAATTTTGTTAACCCTGATTTAAGTTCTACGGGCGAAAATTTATATTATATTTTTAAAAACATCGGTTTTAGAATAAGTCTTGAAACCGCTATATGCCTTTATACCGCAATATTAACGGATACAGGCTCTTTCAGATACGACAATACCAAGCCTTCCACATTTTTGGCAGCGGCTGAATTAACGGAAAAAGGGGTTAACCCCGCAGAAATATACAGAAATGTTTATGAATCCGACGGAAAAACCCTTATAATGTTTCAGGCACACTGTATTAACAAAGCCGAATTTCTTGATAACGATAAAATAGCCTTCACAAGGGTTTACCAAAAAGATATGGAAAAATTCGGTGCCAATGAAGAATGCATGGAAGGCTTGACGGAAAAACTACGTACAATAGTAACAACCCGAATAGCTTTTGTCGCAAAGGAAATGAAATCCGGTGCAACAAAAATTTCCATGCGGAGCAAAAAAGCCGATGCTGCGGAAATTTGTGCAAAATTCGGCGGCGGCGGACATAAATATGCGGCAGGCTGCACAATAAAAGCTCCTGTTGATACCGCAGTAAAAAAAGTTCTTGAAGAAATACAAAAATATGAAGTATAAAAAAAGATTTAAATTTAACGGATTTATAAAAGCGATTAAACGATTGGTAATTTCCGTAATACAAAATGATTTTTACGGAATGGCAGCCGAAATGGGATTTATGATGGTAATCGGCATATTTCCGTTTATGTTATTTTTGACATCGGTATTCGGCTGGATGGGAAATAAGGATTTAATATCACCTTTAATGCGTTTTCTTGCAACCTTTATGCCCCAGCAGGCAATGGACTTAATAGTAACCGTTCTTTCGGAGGCGATGATATTCTCGCATGGCAGGTTAGTGGCGGTAATAGGTTTTTTAGTAACCGTAATATTATCGACAAATGCAATTGCCGTTGTATTAAAGGGATTAAACAGAGCATATAAAGTTACGGAAACCAGAAATATAGTTTACACAAGGATTTTGTCACTGATAATGGTTTTTGTTGACACAATGGTAATGTTTTTAAGTATTAACTTAATTATATTCGGTAAGGCAATTATTAATCTTATGGTCAATCATTTTCACATGTCAAAAGGAATTGCTATAACATTACTCACTACACGCTGGCCTATAGCGTTTGCGGCTCTGTATTTAATGGCTTTTTTAAGTTACTACATACTGCCCGATCTGAAAGGGAACGAAAAATTTAAAAGAGAAAGTGCAATACCCGGCACATGGTTTTTCTGTACATTCTGGCTGGTTGGCTCATGGGGGTTTTCAATATACGTAAATAACCTCAAAACCTATAATATGGTTTACGGAACAATAGGAGCATTTGCCGTTCTTATGGTATGGCTTTATTACACTTCCATACTGATACTTATCGGCGGTGAAATTAATTCGCAGGTGTACAATAAACTTGAACGTAAAGCAAACGAAATTAAAGCCGGTTTTGAAGCGTTGGAAAAATTTAATGTGGATATAGAAGATTAATCTTTGTACCAAACTTTAAAATCGGATATTTGCTTATAAATATTATCGTAATCACCTTCAAATTTCAGACATCTGTCATCAATTTGCAAAAATGCAGGTTCTTTTGTATTGGTTACACCCTCAATATATTGGATAAGATTGTGTTTTTTTAGCCATTCATTTACCTGCCGCAAATTTCTTGATGTAAAAATTTTTATCAAATAATCATCTGATAATTTTTCAAGAAACTCTTTTGCTCCGCATTTTAACGGCGGAATTACATTTTCATTAAACTCTCCGCAATATTCATTCAATACGCCGTCAAAATCAATAAGTAATGTTTTTTTATACTTATAAACCACCATAACATTAGACAGCAAAATGAAATCGGTAACAATTACCGCTTTGGCTAAAAATTTTATAAAAAAACATTAAAACTTATGAGTAATAAGTCCGTAAACATCATTAAATACAATTAATATCATCAAAACTATTAATAATGTAAAGAATATATTACCTATGATATTCAAGGTTTCTTCTTCAATTGGTCTGCCCCTGAGTTTTTCTATTATCAGGAACATAAAATGACCGCCGTCCAATGCGGGTATAGGAAGGAAATTTATAATAGCCAAATCCATTGAAATAATTGCAGTCAGCAAAAGTCCGTAAAAAATACCGTCATGACCTTGTTTAATGGTATCTCCGCCTATTTTTGTAACTGCAACTATGCCGTGCAAATCTTTAAAAGGAATTTGTCCCGTAAATATTTGTTTTAAACCGTAAAGAAGATAATAAGTCTGGTCGGTAAGGTATTTTGCACTCAAACTGACTGCCGATTTCGGGCCTTTAACTTTTTCCAAAACTTCTTTTGTGTTAAATTCGACTCCTATTTTACCGTTTTTGTCCGCATAAACAGGTTTTAATGCGACTTTTTTTCCGTTTCTTTCGACAGTTATGTGTAAAGGTCTTATATTATCCGAAAGTGCATACGCTAAGTCATGAAGTGATGTTTCACCGTCAGATTCATAGTATTTTTTGCCGTAAATCTTTTTTGTTAAAGTTTTTTGCCTTTCGTTAAGCACCTGCTGGTTATCTTTAATTTTTTCCAAACCCATAATTTGATTTTTAGTTATATTCAAGGGTTTTTCGTATGTTGTTGCAGGCAATTTTACCAGAACCCCCGCGGGAATATTTTCATTTTCGGTAAAAGCCGGATTAATTTTTTTCAAATTTTGATAGTTTTTATTGATTAGTGTTATATCAGCTTTGCCATCAAATTGTTTACCTGACTGTGCAAACACCAAAAGTGCGGCGGGAGTATCAGCCGGAGTTCCGTTAATATCAATAATCCTGTCGCCCGCCTGAAGTCCCGAATTCCATACGGGAGCATTCTTTTCCGCAGTAATTTTATTTATATATAAATCGTATTTTCCAGCGGGAATGTTTCCCCATAAAAATGCCGTAAGCAAAACCAGCACAAATGCACAAATCACATTTGAAATTACACCTGCGGATATTACAACCATCCGTTGATAAATCGGTCTGTTAGAAAACCTTTCCATAGAATTTTTTGGCAAGTCGGACTCTTTTTCATCGTCAGGAAAAGATACATAACCGCCAAGCAAAAAAGCATGGACGAGAATTGTTAAATCACCTACTTTTTTTTCAAATAAAGTCGGGCCTATCGGCATACCGAAACCGAACTTGTCAACTCTTATCCCGAACATTCTTGCGGCGAAATAATGCCCCGCTTCATGAACAAGAATAAGTATGCTTAACAGAACTATCATTATAAGTATTGACATTAACATTCCTCTCTCAAATGCCTGACAAGATTACTTTAGCAAAAAAAAATCTGTTTTTAAAGCCTGAAATTATAATAATTCTTTCAGGTAGTTCGGCAACGCAAAACGTGCATTATGATAATCTTTGTTATAAATCTTGCAGGTTTTAACTATATCTTCATATCTATTATCCGCAAAATAAGATAGCGGTTTAACCGTTTTTGAACAAAAAGCCCATGCCCAGTATCCGCCGGGATATGTAGGTATATTTGATGTATAAGTCGAACATATCGGAAAAACTTTCTTCAAAAGATTATACATTTTTTTAATTTCGTTTTTATTAACGAAAGGACTTTCCGACTGTGCCGCTACAATACCGCCTTCTCTGAGTGAATTCTTTACGTTTGTATAGAAATCTTCCGTAAAAAGTCCTTCTCCCGGTCCCATCGGGTCGGTTGAATCGATTAAAATTATATCATATTCGTTTTTCTTATCTTTTATAAATTGAATAGCATCTTCAACTTTTATTTGAACACGTTCATCAGACAAGCCGCAAGAAATCGACGGTAAAAATTCTTTGCAAGCTTCAATAACCATTCTGTCAATTTCGCACAAAACAACTTTTTTAACGGTATTATGCTTCAAAACTTCCCTTACGGTACCTCCATCACCTCCGCCTATAACAAGAACATTTTCGGGATTTTTATGGTGCATCATGGGTACATGTGCTATCATTTCGTGATAATGATATTCATCACCCTCTGTTGTCATCATCAAATCGTCAAGAGTTAAAACTCTGCCCAGTTCGGACTCGGTTTCAAAAATTTCAACCTTCTGAAAATCAGACTGTTTTGAATATAAAACATTACCCGCTTTTATGGCAATACCAAATCCCGAAGGGGTAATTTCGTGATAAAATCCGTTTTCTATACCGTTATTCATGTCAATTCTCCGTTTCTTATTTATTACCTAAAATATGAAGATGCAAATGAAAAACTTCCTGTCCCGCATCTTTTCCCGTATTTATGAGTGTTTTGTAAGATTTTAATCCGATTTTTTTTGTTGTATCTTTAACCGCTTGAAGCAATTCACCCATAAGATTTTTGTCCTCAAGTTCATTCAACGACGAAACATGAACCCTCGGTACAACAAGAAGATGAACGGGTGCTTTTGGATTTATATCTTTGAAAACCACAACATAATCGTTTTGATAAACAAATTCCGTATTGAAATCCCCGTTAATTATCTTACAAAATATACATTCTTCAGTCATATTTACACCTCATATAATTTTCACAATTATTATTATAACTTAAAAAAATGTAACCGAGTTGCCACAATTAATTTTGTTTTGTATGATAATAGTAACAGATTTCATGGGAGTAAGGATAGTTTAAATGCCGGAAGCAGCACGGAAATATAATTCTAACACGTATAATTACTACGAAAATACGGTTTACACTAACAGGCAGCCCCGCAGTTTAAGACCTGAGTATACGAATATTCAAGCGGTGCCTCATAAAACACAACCGCTCAAAAGGGCTGCCGATAATAAAAAAATCCAAAGAAATTACTTAATTCATAGGATTATTTCAGTATGCTTTATTCTTCTGTTTGGTATTTTTGTCATGCCAAAAGGATTTCAGAAATTTACCGTACCTGTTTTTATCGGAAATCCCTATAAAAATATAAAAACAGATTTTCAAAACCTCAGGTATCCTACGGAAAATTATCTTGCCAATGACTGGTTTTTGGGCAAAAACTTTTTGACGGGTGCCGAATTAAAAAAGCCTAAAATGGAAAATTTGAAAGAAAATCAAAGACTTACGGGTCTTGAAAATGAAATAAAACAGTTAATGTCACAATATCCTTCAATAGAGCCTTCCGTCTATGTATGGAGTTATGACGACGGCAGTTATGCCGATATAAACGCGGATACTCTGTACTCAGCCGCAAGTATAATAAAACTTCCGGTTTTGGCAGAACTCTTTCGTGCCATAGAAAAAGGAGAAGTTAGTCTGTCCGATAAAATGTCATTGACCGAATATTACAGAAGTGAAGGTTCAGGCAGTCTGCAATTTAAGGCGGCAAATTCAAATTATACGATAGATAAACTGGCTCGCATGATGATAACGGAGTCTGACAATTCCGCAACTAATATGCTTGTCGCCAAACTCGGTTCAATGACCCGTATCAACAATGCACTGAGAAGCTGGGGGTTAACTGACACTGCTATCGCAACATGGCTCCCTGATTTGAGGGGTAATAACCATACTACGGCACGTGATATGGCAAAGATACTTTACAATATTGATAATCCCGACTTTTTGAATATAAATTCCCGCGAAAAAATATTCGATTATATGTCGCATGTTCACAATAACAGATTAATACAGGCAGGGCTGCCGAGTTCAACGGTATTTTTGCATAAAACAGGTGACATCGGTAAAATGCTCGGCGATGCCGGTATTGTATTTGCACCCTACGGTAAAAAATATATTGTCGTAATTTTGGCAAACCGCCCTCACAATTCTCCGCAAGGCAGAGATTTTATCGTAAAAGCTTCGGAAGTTATATACAATTTCATGGTGAAATAAATGCCTTTAAAGGATTTGCTTGAAAACGGAAATTGTTTTAAACTCGTCTGCGGTGCGGGAAACGAAGATACGGATGAAGCGGAAAAATTAACCGCATTATACTCGGCTGCAGGCTGCAAGTTTTTTGACGTATCAGCCGACAAAGATGTAATTAATGCCGCAAAAAAAGGGTTAAGAAACAATGAAGGTTATCTGTGTGTGAGTATCGGTATTCAAGGAGACCCGCATACAAGAAAAGCAAACATTGATTATGAAAAATGTAAAAAATGCGGCAAGTGTGCCGAAATTTGTCCTCAAAAAACCATCTGCGGCTTTAAAGTAAAACATTACCGATGTATTGGCTGCGGAAAATGTAATTCGGTTTGCAAACATAACGCCGTATATTTCACTTATCCGAACAAAAATATCGAAGAAATTTTAACCCCTGAGATACTACGGAGTATTGACTGTGTGGAATTACATGTAATCGCAGGTGATAAAGACAAAATTTTGCAAAGTGTTCGGTATATAAATGAAGTTTACGGCGGGATTTTGAGTATTTCCGCATCTTTAGAAAGCCTACGCAATAAAGATTTAATATCCTGCATAAAAACAATAATTGCAAACAGACAGCCATACAGCACAATAATACAGTCGGACGGAAAGCCAATGTCCGGCGGTAAAAACGATTATTTTACAACACTCGAAACCGTTTGTGCTGCCGATATTATTCTTAAGGAAAAACTTCCCGCTTACCTGTTTTTATCGGGTGGAACAAACTCCAAAACACCTGAATTGGCAAAGATGTGCGGTATAAATTATACCGGCATAGCTGTCGGAACTTATGCAAGAAAAATTGTTCAAAATTACCTGCAAGAGAAAAACTTTCTCAGTAACGAAAAAATATTCAATGAAGCTTTATCGGTTGCAAAAAATTTTGTAAATCAAATAACAAATTTTCCGTCCTGATAAATTAATACATCATCGGCAAATATTTTTCCACCTTGATTAATTTTATTCGCTTCCGAATAAGGTTTCATATTTTTTATCATGTCCCAATGTAATCCTGAAACATTTTTTCCGCCGGTTTCAGGATAAGAAGCCCCAACTGCCATGTGAATTGAACCGCCTATTTTTTCGTCAAAAAGTATATTGCCGGTGACTTCTTTTATCTCATCATTTGTACCTATTGCAATTTCACCGATATATTTTGAACCTTCGTCCATATTAAACATAGCATCCAAATAATCTTTACCTGAAGAAGCATCAAATTCAATAATTTTACCGTTTTCTATTTTTAAACGAACATCAGCAGCACTGTTTCCTCTGTAGTTTTGAGGGAAATCAAAATAAATTTCACCGTTCACACCGTCCTCAACCGGAGAAGTAAATATTTCCCCGTCGGGATAATTGTTTATACCCGAACAGCTAATCCACTTTCTGCCTTCGACATTAAATGTTATATCCGTTTTTTCTCCCGTAATACGAATTTTTTTGACATTGTTCAGATAATTTACCAAACGGTTTTGCTTTTCATCTAATTCTTTTAACTTTTCAACAGGATTTTCCAAATCCAAATAACATGCCTTGAACAAAAATTCGCAATACTCATCAAAAGACATTTTAGCTTCCTGAGCAAGAGCATGTGTCGGCACATCCGCTACCACCCATGAAGCATCACCGTTTGCGGAACGCTCCAAAAGCATTTTCGAAAGCCTTTGAGTCGCTTTTGAACGACGGCTCAGTTTTGCTAAATCCGAACGGGTCATATTTTTAGTGTTCATCGGAGCACCGATTGATATAAATTTATTAACAATTTCATACTCTTTTTCAACAATAGGGTCAATGTAATCAAGCTGCTCATCATCAGCATACTTAATAAAAATATCTGACATATCATCATAAGAAGTTCTTAAAAGAGGATATGCACCTTTTTGTATAATTCTTTTATATAAAGCTTTAACCAAATCTGCAGCGTATACACTTGCCGCCCTGATTTGAACCAAATCACCTTTTTGTACGTTTACCGAGTAATCCGCAAGCACTTTTGCGTATTTGTCCCATATTGTTTCCATTTTAACACCTCTCAAATTCGAAAATTATTCTATCAAAAAAATAAGACAAATCCAAGCCCAATTTGTTTAATATCCGAAAACGCAAAAAAATATTTAAAATTTTATTAACATTTTTTAACAAACGACGGGTTTTTATTAAAGTTTTTATAAAAAAAAACCGATAAATATTAAGTAATAACAAAACTAAGGAGTAAACGAATTATGATAAAAAAGATTATAACACCTTCGTGTAATGTATGCGATAGTGTGGAATTAATATTAAGAGGAGCAAAAAAACGCCGTTCCATGGCGTTAACATCCGCAGGAATGATTAATGCGGATGCGGGTATTCAAGGCAGATTGCAGGCTGTAAAATAAACTGCATATCTGCTGTTTAAATAAGATTGGAGAGATATAAATTTTAAAAAAACCGCTCACAGCGGTCTTTTTTTTTGAAATATTAAGCATAAAAAAACCGAACGGCATGCCGTTCGGTTTAAAATCTTTCAAGAAACTATTTGTTAACAGCTTCTTTGAATTTTTTACCTGCAGAGAAAGCAGGAACTGTTCTTGCAGGGATTTTGAGTTCTTTACCGGTTTGAGGATTTCTTCCGATTCTTGCAGATCTCTTGCGAGCTTCAAAAGTTCCGAAACCAACCAATGTTACTTTTTTACCTTTAGAAACTGTCTTTTGAATAGTTTCAACCAAAGCACTTAAAACTTCAGTTGCTTCTTTTCTGGTAACATTTGTCTTTTTTGAAATTTCTTGTACTAATTCTACTTTGTTCATAATAAAACTCCTTCTTAAAATGTACACTTAAATTATATCTAAAGTTTTAAATAATGCAAGTTTTGTAACATATTTTAATCAAAAAAACATCCAAATGATGTATTATTTTGTAAAAAAAATTAAAATAAGTAAAAAATTAGTATTACTTTTTTTTGATTTTTGGAAATTTATCCGAATTTTTGATACTATAGAAATACACTAAGGAAAAGCTTGAAGATATGAAAGAAAGAATAATATTATTTACAATAGTTTTTGGATTGGGAATATTTTTGTATATATTTCAAAGCTATTTTAATACCGTTTGGGGATTGGCGTTACTTTGCTTATTTATGTTTATATACGCAGTATTTTCTAATCTTTCTTATAAGCTGAAAAGTCGTAAACTTCAAAAATATCCGCCCGTAATAAATAAAGATTACAAGCCGTTTGTTTCGGTAATGATACCGGGACATAACGAAGAAGGGGTTATAACAACCACGGTCGAAAATATTCTTAAAATGGATTATGAAAATTTTGAAGTAATTGTTATTGACGACAGAAGTACTGATAATACAGCTTCGGTTATTAAAGACCTTGAAAAAAAATACGATAAAGTAACTGCATTAATAAGAGATAAAGAGGCATTTCCTGGAAAGTCTGCAGTTTTAAACGATGCAATGAAGCTTGCCAAAGGTGAAGCGTTTTTAATATTTGATGCCGATGCATCGGTGGAACCCGATTTTTTGAAAAAGCTTATACCTCATCTTGAACCGAAAGATGTCGGTGCGGTACAGGCAAGAAAAGTTATTCGTAACAAGAATGTTAATCTTTTGACCAGATGCCAGAATAATGAATACACCATGGATACATATTTTCAGGTCGGACGGGATTCCGTAAAAGGAGCCGTTGAACTGAGAGGAAACGGAGAATTGTTAAAAAGAGAAGCCGTTGAAGATATTGGCGGTTGGAACAATTACACAATAGTTGATGATTTGGATATGTCCACAAGACTTCATATAAAAGGCTGGGACGTCAGATTTTGTGCGGATACTATAGTTTATGAAGAAGGAATTATATATCTGCGTCCGCTTTACAGACAAAGGAGACGCTGGCTTGAAGGCACAATAAGAAGATATCTTGAACATTCCGGAGCCGCTTTATGTTCCAGACAAATGTCATTAAGAGCCAGCCTTGATATGATGGCTTATATTTCGGAATTTATTATGCCATTGTGGCTTTTAATGGAAATTTTTATAAGAGGGTTTAAAATTCTGGCAAAAGATGCCCCGACTCACACTCTTTATTCATCAATAATTATAGGATGTGCAGTCGGTATAGGATTTTTTATCGCGGCAAGATGTGCATTGAGAAAATATGATTACATTCCGAGGCTTGATGCTTACTTTGAAGCCGTTATTACTACAATATATCTGTTAATAATCTGGTTTCCTCTGGTGCTTTTTATCTGTTTCAAAATTTTGTTTATGAAAAAAGATATGAATTGGGGTAAAACGGCACACGGACTTGTAATGGAAGAAGAAGCAAGTATAAAAGATTTTATTAAAAAAGAATTACAAAAAACAAAAGAATATACAAAAGAATACACGGATAAAATTATACAAATGGTAGCCGAAAAAGGAGATAAATAATGACACAAACTATTATAGACGTTAAAAGTAAAATCAGAGCCGTAAAAGATTTTCCGAAAGCGGGAATAATATTTAGGGACATAACAACCGCACTCAAAGATTATGAAACATTACAGGTAATGATAGATTACCTTTGCGAACAATTTAAAGATACCAAAATTGACTATATAGCAGGAATAGAAAGCCGCGGATTTATATTCGGCATGCCCATGGCATACAAACTGAAAGCCGGTTTTGTACCAATCAGAAAACCTAACAAACTGCCTGCCGAAACATATTCTCAAGAGTATCAGCTTGAATACGGAACCGATAAAATAGAAGTACATAAAGATGCATTTGTACAAGGTGCAAACGTACTTATAGTAGACGATTTACTGGCTACGGGCGGAACTGCCGAAGCTGCTTGCAAACTCGTTAAAAAAGCGGGGGCAAATCTGGTTGGAATTGCTTTTCTTATTGAACTTGAAGCACTTAAAGGCAGACAAAAACTTGATGCTCCCAAAATTGTTTCAATGTTAAAATATTAGATTACAATTTTTTATATACATCAATTTTATTTATCGCTAAATCTTGCGGCACATAGTTCAAAAGATAATTAACGGCATCTTCCGGATTTTGTGCTATATAATAAATTTCGCGGCTTTTTTGCTTTGCAAAATTCTTTGATATAATTGTTTCAAAAAACTCATTTAACTTGTCATAAAACCCGTTTGTGTTAAGCATAATAATCGGTTTATTGTTATAGCCGAGCTGTTTTTGAACAATCATTTCCGACAGTTCTTCCAGAGTTCCGAAGCCTCCCGCAAGAGCAATTACGCCGTCCGAAAGTTCGTCCATTTTTGCTTTGCGTTCACGCATACCTTTTGTGACAATAAGTTTCACACAGACATCCGTAGAAATACCCATATTATAAAGTCTTTCGGGCATAACACCGTAAATTTTTCCGCCTTGATTTTTGAATTGTTCGGCACATGCCCACATCATTCCCAATGAACTTCCGCCGTAAACCATTTCGAAACCCGAATTGACAAGCAGACTGCCTAACTCGGCTGCCGCTTCGTAATAACTTTTGTCCAGATAATTACAAGAAGATGCAAAAATACAAACTCTTTTACTCATCAAAACCGCCGCCAATTTTATAATAATAAGAACAATAAACTCCGGTACCCATGTCGGAACAATCTGATTTTAAATGTTCCAAATCGACATCTTCCCCGAAGGCTTTTATCTTTCCGCCCTCATAGATATTGACTCCGTAAATATCTTTTCCCCAGACATTCGGAGGTAAAAGTCCGTTAATGTCAAACATCATTCTGAAAAATATATCAGAATTTTTTTGAGTATTAATATCTTTAATGCCTACTATTGAATTGTTTTCAGCGTAATATAATTCGTCAAAATAATAATCCTGCCCCTTAATAACCCTTGTACCGTTCTTGTAACGCGGTCTGTAATGCCTTTTATAAGGATATCTGTCGGTGTTTAATCTCAGGTAAGGTTTTACAAGCAGCGTTAAAATTTTCTCTCTGCTTTCGGAGTCTTTTGCATGATGATAACTTTTTATTATGTCGTCCGTGATATGTGCGTTAATTACGCTAAACATGTATTCCACACGGTTGTATTTTTCATTCCATTTCGCAATAAAATTTGCCTGACGTGTATTTGTAAAAGATATAGGTACCAGCAAAATTACAACCGTAAATATAACAAATGCCAAAATCGAATATTCAAGTTTCCATTGAAAATTTTTCATTGTTACCTCAGAATTAAGCCATATCTATCAGTTTTTTTTCTTTCAAAAGTTTATCATAAATCCATTCGGGAATAAAATTCTTACCGAGGATAATCTGACCGTTAATAATATTCGGAGCATGAAAATCAGAGCCGCCCGTAACTATAAGTCCCAATTCTTCCGCCATTGATGAAAAATACTCGACACATGCCGGTGAATGCTTTCTGTGATAAGCTTCTATTCCGCGTAAACCGTAATTCATAAGCTCTTTTATCAGTTCGGCGGCAATATCCAAATCGTGCGGATGTGCTATTACGGGAACACCCCCCGCATCGTAAATTACTTCTACGGCATCATGCGGTGAAACAGTTTTTCTCGGTACATAAACCGAAGAATAATCATGGATATATTTTGTATAAGCTTCCATTACACTGGACGTACCACCCGCATTAGTTATTGCTTTAGCAATGTGGGGACGTCCGATACTTCCGCCTTCGGCTACCTGCTTGATAATATCCTCAAATTTTATTTTTATGCCTTCTTTTTTTGCCAGAAGTGTAATTATTTCTTTGGTTTGTTTTATTCTGGCATTCTGTTGATTTTTTAATAATGCTTTAAAATCACTGTTAGTATCATCCATCATATATCCGAGAATATGTACTTCGTAATTCTTATAAAGCGTATTAATCTCAACACCTTTTATTATTTCAAGCTTATCCTCAATTCCGTTTTCAATTAAGTATTTTTTCGCGATATCATAGGATAAAATATTATCGTGATCGGTAAGAGCTATTGCACCTAATCCGACGTCAATAGCCGTATCAACAATTTTTTCCGGAGAAAAAACACCGTCCGAATAATATGTATGAATATGTAAATCACATTTCATGTTTTTCATCCTTTTCTAACACATTTCTACTACAAAAAACTCTTTTTATACCGACAGTATATCCCGTTTTTACATCGATTTCAGCTTCAACGGCATTAATTTGATTTACATCGCCCTGAGCAACCTCAAACCTTTCGGGAACAACGGTTGTAAAACGCGAAAGAGAGGTGCCGTAATCCATGCCGATAACACTTTCTGATGCCCCGCAAAAACCGGCATCGGTAATATATCCCATATTATTCATAATTTGTTCATCGGCAGTCTGAACATGTGTATGAGTACCGAAAAATGCACTTACGCCAAGTTCTGAACAAAATCTTGCAAAACAAATTTTTTCTGCCGTTGCTTCCGCATGAAAATCGACTATAACAACAGGCGTAATTTCTTTTAAGCGTTTTATTTCATTTGCAGCCATAGTCCAAGGAGATTCCGCCGAACCCATAAAGACTCGCCCGAGAATATTAATTACCGCAACTTGCACTCCGTTTTGAAGGGTGTATACTCTGCTTCCGCCCCCTTGAGTACCTTCGGGATAATTGAAGGGTCTGATAAGCTTTTGAGCCGTATCTATATAGCCGAATATTTCTTTTTTATCCCAAATATGGTTGCCTGATGTCATGCAGTCAATACCGTATTGGGAAAGCTCATTGTAATTTTTTTCGGTAAGCCCGAAGCCATGAGAAGCATTTTCGACATTGGCAATTACAAAGTCATAACAGTCCCTTTTGTCATTGCAAAATTCACCTGACAAAAAATCACGCACCGAAAACCTGCCGGGTTTTCCGACCAGGTCTCCGAAAAATATTATTTTTATTGTTTGTTTTTTCTTCGGCATATCTTTGTTAAACAATTACAACTTACTTTGCTATTTCCGTAGTTCTGAACTCTCTGACTACCGTAACTCTTATTTGCCCCGGATAATCAAGTTCATCTTCGATACGTTTAGCAACATCTCTGGCTAATTTTTGAGAAGCTAAATCATCAAATTTTTCGGCTTCAACAATAATTCTGACTTCACGTCCTGCCTGAACTGCAAATGACTGTTTAATACCCTCGTAACTGTTTACTATTTCTTCTATTTTTTGAAGACGTTTAATATAAATTTCGAGAGTATCACGTCTTGCTCCCGGTCTGCCTGCGGAAATTGCGTCAGCAACTTTTACAAGCACCGCCTCAATTGTATTGGCAACAACATCATCATGGTGAGCCTCAATAGCATGAATAACTTCGGAACTTTCACCGTATCTTGAAGCAATATCAACACCGAGTTGAATATGCGTACCTTCTTGTGTTTGGTCAACGGCTTTGCCAATATCGTGCAAAAGTCCTGCACGTTTTGCAATAGCTTCATTTGCACCGAGTTCAGCGGCAAGCATACCTGCTATATGTCCCACTTCAAGTGAATGTTTCAATACATTCTGCCCGTAACTTGTTCTGAAATACAGACGTCCGAGCATTTTGATTAACTCTTTATTAAGTCCCATAACACCCATTTCGAGTGCGGCATTTTCACCTTCGTGCCATATTTTTTTATCGGTTTCTTCTTTAGCTTTTTCCACCATTTCTTCAATTCTGACAGGGTGAATACGTCCGTCGACAATAAGTTTTTCAAGTGCAAGTTTTGCTATCTCACGTCGTACGGGGTCAAAGCTTGAAAGGACAACGGCCTCGGGAGTATCATCAATAATTAAATCAACGCCTGTTAGTGTTTCCAGGGCTCTGATGTTACGACCTTCACGACCGATTATACGACCTTTCATTTCGTCATTCGGAAGCCCGACAACGGAAACCGTTGTTTCGACAACCTGTTCTATCATACAACGCTGCATAACGGTTGAAAGTATTTCTTTGGATTTTTCGAGTGAAATTTCTCTGATTTTGGCTTCATTTTCTCTTATAAGCTGCATTTGTTCCTGAGCCAAATCGTGTTTTAATTGCTCAAGCAGCATATTTTTTGCATCTTCCGCAGACATTCCCGAAATCCTTTCAAGTTCGGTTGTTTGTTTTTGCACGATTTCTGCAAGATAATCTTCTTTTTCCAAAAGTTCATCAAGCTTTTTTTGAACCTGAATATCTTTCTCCGTAAATTCCTGAATTTTATCTTCAAGCATATCTTCGCGTTTAGCGAGTTTTTGTTCTTGTCTTGAAAGTTCCTGTCTACGTTCTCTTTCTTCTTCGTTTAATTTTTCTCTGTCATCTTGAAGTTCTTCTAAAGCACGAATTTTTGCTTCTTTTTGAAGAATTTTTTCCTTTTCTTCCAACGCTTTCTTGTCTTTTTCAACGGACAAAAGCATTGTTTTTGTTTTGCTTTGCTGGACAAACAGCACAGCGACTAATGCTATTACCGCAATAATCGCAATAATCAATAAAAAGTCCATAAAGTTTTATACCTTATCCTTTTCTATTTTTTAATAATACATACAATGCCCGATACATATAACCTATCGGGTTTCGGTTTATTAAATTATTTAAACGTCAATCATTGCATATATTTCCAAAAAATATTTATGTACTACATCTGAAAATATATTAACATAGTTTTTATGATTTGTATACTAAATGTATATTTTTTGAAACATAATTTTAAAATTATATGTTTAAGCTTTTATCAACCATATTTACCTGATATAAGTAGCGTAAACCTTCCAATGTTAAGGTAGGATTTATAAAGTCGAAAGGTCGTTTCATATAATTTGAAATCAACCCCGAATAACCGCCCGTTGCAACAATTACGGCTTTTTGTCCCAATTCTTTTTCACATTGCTCAACCAAACCGTCAACCATACATGCAACACCTCTTATAACTCCCGATAATATAGCTTCCGTAGTATTTGAGCCTATAGCTTTGTGAGAAATAGCTACTTCCGTTCTAGGCAGTTTGGATGTAAATTTGTTCAAAACCTTCATTTGCAGGCTAATTCCCGGTGCAATTACGCCACCGATAAATTCTCCTTTTTCGTTCACTATATCAAAAGAAGTTGCCGTGCCGAAATCGACAGCTATAACGGGGGCTTTGTATAAAATATAAGCACCTGCGGCATTTGCAATTCTGTCGGCACCTGCCTCGTCAGGATTATCAATGGCAAGTTTTATGCCGGTATCAATTTTATTTGTTAACATCAGCGATTTTATTTGGAACACATTATCGACTGCTTGTTTAAATTTTTTGTCCAATTCTTCAACAACCGAAGCAATAATACAACCGTCAACTTTAAAATCTTTACAAAGGGATTTTAACAGGACTTCATATTCGCTTGCGGATAAATCTTTGTCTGACGCGAGTCTGAATTCTTCAACAAGTGCTTCATTATCAAAAATACCGAGTGTAATACTTGTATTACCTATATCAGCAGTTAATAACATAAAAAATAGTCCTCTTTTCAAGGACTATTTTATATCAAAAATGTGTTATTAACAAATCATATTACGTAAATACCGAATTACCGTTATCTGCAACGAAAGCTGCAGCACCACCTGAACCTCCGCGTTCTGTGAATACGGAATTAATCATTTGTGAAAAATTCTGTACCACACCTTCGTTAAATCGTTCTTTATATTTTTTTATATAATCCACTGGATTAGATGAACTTTTTTTGGAATCAATTGCTTCAACATAGTCTGCCATAATTATATCTCCTCATGATTACATACTCATATCTCTTATATATATATAAAGTATTTCATTTCCATATAATTGCCTTAAAAAATTATAAATGTTACAAAACTTAATAACTTAATCAAAAAGTCTTTATTTCACAGGGTTACAAAATGTAAATATTTTTAACTTAAACGGCAATTTTTTACGCAAACGATTTTTTATAAATATAGTGAAGGTATATTTAGTGTAAAAAGGTGTTATTATGTTTAGCAATGAATTTATGAGATTTTTAATCAATTATCAAAAGTCCGATTTTGAGCCTGTGAAAACGAAGAAAGAAATCAAGTTTAAAAACGGCAAAGGCAAGCGTGCCGAAGTTTATGTTTTGAATAAATAACTGCGATTTTAAATAATAATTTCAATAATTTATAGTGTTGTTATACATCACATTATTTAAGCCCTTTACGGGAAATATTTGCGTGATATAATAAATATTTAAGCAGAGGAGAGAAATGGCTGACAAAATTATTATTTTTTCAGGGAAACAGTATTCGGGCAAAGACACGGCGGCAAAAATCATGTTGGAGGAGTTACCCGAATTTAAAAGATGTGCTATAGGCGACATAATAAAGTTTACGTACGGCGAAAAGAAAAATCTTACTTACGAAGAAATCGAAAAGAACAAACACCTTTACCGTCAGGATTTAATTGACCTTGGCAATTCGGGAAGGGCTATTGATGCGGATTACTGGCTGAAAAAAATCATTAACTTGAGCGGAAACATAATCGTAACGGACGTAAGAGTACTGCATGAATATGAAGTTTTCAAAAATGCGGGAGCAATAACCGTCAGAGTGGAAGCCCCGCGTGAAATAAGAATGCAAAGGGGGACACTGGTCGGAGAAAACGATGTTACCGAGACGGATTTGGACAATATTAAAGACTGGGATTTTGTAATACATAATAATTCGGATTATGAAACGTTAAAAAAACAGGTTAAAGACGTAATACGCAAAATAAAAGAGGTCATATAAGACCTCTTTTATTTGAATATGTCTTTTTATTTTTATTAAACCATACCTTCTTTAACGGCTTTAACCGCAGCCTGAACTCGGTCATTTACGCACATTTTTTGCAAAATCGAGCAAACGTGAGCTTTAGCGGTATGAACGCTGACAATAAGTTCTTTTGCGATTTCGGTATTGCTTTTGCCTGAAACAAGATGTTTAAGGACTTCAAATTCTCTTTCGGTCAGGGGAACTCTGCCTTCACTCTGAGACTTTCCGGGTAAAAAGCCGATATTTTCAACTTTTGGTAATGAATTAAGTGCAAGTTGTGCGACAAGAGGGTCAATCCAACAAACACCTATCGATACATCCCTGACGACATCCGCAAGTTTTTGCGGATCAATATCTTTCAGACAGTAAGCATTCGCCCCTGATGTCAAAGCTGCAATAACTTCTTCATTTCTGTCATGAGAAGTTAAAGCAATTATTTTAATATCGGGGGAAATCTCTTTTACTTTTATCATTGCTTCAATGCCGTTCATGCCCGGCAAACCGAGGTCCATAAGTACTACATCGGGTTTGTAACGCTCGATAAGTTTCAAGCCTTCAATGGCATCTTCGGATTCGGCTACAACGTTCATGTCGGCATTTGAATTTAAAGCACACCTCAAACCGACTCTGGTAAGTTTAAAGTCCTCTACAATTGCAATTTTAATACATTTTTGGGCTTTTGGTTCTGTTTTTTCTGTCATTTCGCTCCTCGCTTTTTTTCTTTAAATACTAATGTAAAATCCTCTGATAATATTTTTGTTAACAGACTCTCTATTATTGTTTACAATTTTATTACTCCATATTTTATAATCTATTACCGTATCGGGTAATATTGTTAAACGGTTATAAATATATTTATATATATAAATTTGTGTGTTATTATTAAATTTATTAAAGGAGTAAACATGTTTAATTTTTTATTCGGGAAAAGGGATAACAGCAGGCAAAAAGAACAAATTCTTAATGAAATTTTTTCAAAACTTACGTCTGAGTACGATTTTGATAGTATAGAAAAAAATAAGAAGGAATTTATAAAGGACAGTGTATTAAAATATGGATATTTGCCTTATCCGCATATAAAAGCACTTGAAGAACTCAGTCCCGAAGAAGTTTTATACGGGCTTCAATTCAAATGGGAGTTAAACGGGATATTTAAAGAAGGAAAATTCAGTTTTCCCGATGACAAAATCAGTGTACTTGCGAGAAATAACGTAAAAGATGCCGACTGGATAAAAAAAGAAGGGCATGACATCAAACTCATAAATTTGGCGGCTTTGGGTGACGGGAACAAGTCAAACGCAACAGGGAAGTTTTTTGACTGGCTCAGACAGCTTTTAATACTGCCTTCGGGGTGTCTTGAAAATAATATATTCGGTACAACGATATATTTGATACCTTTTCATCCCAGAGAATTCGGTTGTGCTTATCTTCCGAAAAGTTCACAGGTAAGCGAAGAACTTTTTGATAAAGAGGTTTTTGAACTTACGGGACTTGATGTTAAAGAGCAGGTAAAAACTTTTATAACTCTGGCACAACTTGCGGGGCATCCCGTAATTTACGATGTACTGCCGCAAACGGGCAGATTTTCAAAAGCCGTTATTGCTAACCCTGAAATTGCCAGATGGTACGATATTAAAGAATTAAACAAGCATATTTCTCAAAGTGTGGATATCGCTGCCGAAAAGCTTTCAAAAGACAACGATGCCGATGATGTTCAGGTAATAAAAGATATTTATAAACAGTCTTCACAAAACGGCGGAGGGAATTTCAGCCCGCATTATAATGAGTTGTACAACAAGCTTGAAAATGAAATTAATGAAATCAAAAAACAACTTTCAAACAAAATGATGCTGAAAAGCAGTCAGGGCAAAATTCATAAACGGGTAAGAAAAATTGTTGCCGATATTTTGGGAGTAAAACCCGACAAAAAATTAAAAGAAGATGATATTACAACGCAGATAAAAATAATTCAGGAGCTTATAAAAGAGGAATTATGGCCCGCACCGGGCGGAGCATGGTGTTCGGCAGGAGTTCCGGTATATGACAGAATGAGCGAATGCGGCGGATATCCGACTTTCAAGCACTATGATTATAAAGGAGAAGATGTAACCGAATTTGCAAACCTTGACTGTCAAACTCCTTACTACTTCTGCTTTTTGGAAAACGGAGAATTAAATGAACCTGTAGTTAAGTATTTTATAGATTATATGAAAGCATTACAGAAAGAATATAATTTTGACGGATACAGAATTGACCATATTGACCACATTGTGGACAAAGTATCCGAGGCAGACGGCAAACCGATAAGTTACAGAGCTCCGAAAGAAGTTCTTAACAGACTGAATAAAACAATGAAAGAACAGCTTCCTTACTTTGCTTCTCTAGCCGAATACATGTTATGGGACGATTATCTCAAAGAATATCATCGCAGCATGAATTTTGATATTTTATGGGGCAATGACATTGTATGCCAGTCCGATAAAAATCCTGAAAAAATCATTGACGATAATGCTCATCTGGCGAATTATAACATTAATTATAAACAGGGGAGCATGCTTTCGATACTTAAAACATATAATAATCAGGACGGCGAATTTCGTTGTATAGACCAATATCCGGGACAACTGGGCGAAAACGGTGCATTGTATAAATGGTTTAAATACAAATTTCTCCCCGGCGGGAAATTTGCTCAGCGTCCGATAATGTACGCAGACGGCGATGAAAGCTTTACACGGGGAGGTTTGGAAAATGTAATAGGGGAAGAAATTTCACTTGCCCGCGAAAATCATGAGGAATTTTACAAAAAATTCGACGCAATAGATAGATTTGTAAAGCATGAAAGCATTATTAATCAGGGCGAAGCACAAATTATAAACTTTGACGGGGACGGTTTTGCGGCATGGATTATATCAAAAGAGCCAATGAAAAAAGCATTTCTTATCGTTTCAAATTACAATTATCCGACTGAAAAAATCAATACTCAGGATGAAAACGGGCAAAGCATAAAAGAAATTGTTGAAGGTAAAGTTGTCATGAATAAAAAAGTTCAACTTTCGGGAGACTATAAAATAATCAGCGAATTTGTGTTTAATGAAAACGATTTCTGTCCCGAAAAAGTTGAAAATGCTGAATTAATCTTGAATTTTGATATTCTGGAACCCGGAGAATTCAGGATTTATGAACTGAACAAACAATAATAATTAAAATTTAAAAAAGTACTTGACACAATATAAAAAAATTGATATATTAACGAATATGAAGTTTAAGAACTCATAGATTCGTAAAAAGAAAAAGAAAGGTGAAAAGATTATGACTAAGAGATTCGGTTTTACACTTGCGGAAGTGTTGATTACTTTAGGTATTATCGGGGTTGTTGCAGCTATGACAATGCCGACATTGTTGAACTCTACTCAAGGTGCTCAATACAAGACCGCTTACAAAAAAGCATTATCAGTTTTATCACAGGCAGTTGTTCTTAACATTGCTTTGGATGATTACGGTTTGGCTGATACAACAGTAACATCTACAGACGGCACATCTCCAAGTATGTACAATTTGTTTAAAAATCGTATGAATGTCGTTAAAACTACTACAAGTACATACAGTATTTCAGGATTTACACCCAGTTCAAGCAACTATAACTTCTTCTTTAATGACGGTATTTCGTTATCATTCCCGAATACTGCACAAGGATGTACGGAAGCTAAGCCTTGTGAAGGTTTCATTGACGTAAACGGTGAAAAAGCTCCTAACAAAAAAGTCACATGTGATTCAGGAACAGAAGGCGACAATTGCGTAGTAAGCAATCCTACAGACGTTTATCCGGTTATTATGTATGACCAATCTATTCTTCCTAACTCTGATCCTGCAAGAGCAGTATTGTTCGGAAAATAAGAGTGTTAATATGATAAACAATTTGAAAGACAGGATTTATTCCTGTCTTTTTTTTTTTACACAAAATATTAAAGTTATTACAAATTTGCACTGCATAACATTTTAGGCTATTCTGAAAGTATGATAAAACAACTCAGAATTAAAGATTATATACTTATTGATGAATTAACGGCAAACTTCCACGAGGGGCTGAATGTCATTACCGGCGAAACAGGAGCAGGTAAAAGCATACTTATTAACGCAATAGATTTGGCTTTTGCTCCGCGAATTTCTAAAGAAGTCATTAAATCAGGTAAAGATAAGGCTGTTATTGAACTGGTTATCGAAAATAATAATCACGATTTGAATAAGTTGTTTGACGAAAACGGAATTGATAATCAGGGAAATGAAATAGTTTTGAGCAAAGAAATCGGTTCAAATTATGTACGTTCAAGGGTTAACGGTACTCTTGTAAGTCAGGAGTTTATTAAACAGCTTAAAAATTATTTCCTTGATATCCACTCTCAGCACCAGACTTATTTTTTCTTACAGCCTAAGTATCACATAACTCTCCTTGACAATTACGCTAAAGAAACTTACGGCAATAAGCTGAAAGAATACAAAGAAATCTACAAACATTATATATCAATGCAAAACCAACTTCAGGAGCTCTATAACGCTTCCAAAACCGCAAATTCTCAAATTGACTTTCTGAAATTTCAAATTAATGAAATTGAAAGTGCCGAAATAAAAAGTCCCGAAGAAGATGAAAACCTGACAAAAGAACTTGAAGTTTTGGAAAATGCCGAAAAATTAAAAGAATTAACCGGTTGCTCATACTGGGCGTTAAACGGTGATGAAGGCTCAATACTCGAAAGTTTGGGAAAAATAAAACAAAGTATATCAAAAGCTGCCGATTATGACGATAATTTAACTCAGGCTGCTCAAAATATAACCGACGCAATAGAAAATCTTCATGATATTTCTTCCGAACTTCGCAATTACAGCCAGAACCTTGATAACGACACGGAAAGGCTCAATATTATTCAGGAACGCCTGTTTTTGCTGGATAAACTTAAAAGAAAGTACGGAAACACTCTTGCGGATGTTTTGACTTCTTATCAAAAAATGTGTGACGAACTCTCATCCTTTGAATTTTCCTCACAAAATATTGATGAACTTGAACAAAAAATAAAACAAACCAAAGAGAATTTGACCGAAATTGCCGAATATCTGAGTGAGCAAAGACATAACTTTGCACAGGTGCTTTCCGTTCTTATTCAGGAAAAACTGGAACATCTTGAACTGCCTAAAGTGCGTTTTGATATACGTATAACGGAAAAACCCGCGGGAGATGACGGAATTGATAATGTTGAATTTATGATATCAACAAATGTTTCCGAGGACTTAAAACCTCTTGCCAAAGTCGCATCAGGCGGCGAAATTTCACGGGTTATGCTCGCCATAAAATCAATATTTGCCCAAAGCGATAATATTAACACCGTTATATTTGATGAAATTGATACCGGAATATCAGGTAAAGCTTCTCAGAGTGTAGCTGATGAGATTTTGGAGCTGTCTAAATTCCATCAGATTATTCTTATTACACATCAGGCAATTATTGCTTCAAAAGCTGATAAGCACTTCTACGTTAAAAAGTCGCAAAATGACGAAACTAAAGTAGACATATATGTTTTAAACGGTGAAAACAGAGTAAAAGCATTGGCAGAACTTGCCGGCGGAGAAATAAATCAACAGTCTGTTGAGTTTGCAAAATCTCTTATCGCAGGATAATTATAAAAAACTTTTATTATTTGAATGCCTGAAAATACAGCTGTTTGTGTATTCAAATTTGTAAAGAAAAAAAATATAATCTTTACATAAAAGCATGTTTATTATTTCATGAAACCATAAGGTAAATTTATCCGTTTTGTGCTTGCAACACAGCCGAAACCCTATCATAAAAGGCGGTATAATTGTTAAATAATTATGAAAATTTTGATAATTCGGAAACTTCAGCCAGAAAGTCGGCTCTTATACAAGAACGCGTCGGACTTGTCTCTACCCACATGTATAAGCAATTTTTGGATTATCAGCATGCAAACGTAAATACCAACGAAATTTTTGTCAGAATGATTGACAATTTACATGTTGTTGTTGAAACTCTGAAAGAAGCTTTTTCTTCAAGAGGAATTACGACTCAAAATATTTATCTTGACACCGACCCGCAAAATTCCGTTGTAATAGTTAATATTTTATGGCATAAAATAAGTTTTACCACACGCTGCAACTATCAGCCGCAAGCTTTGTACAGGGAAGACGGACATCACATGTTTTCCAGCAGAATAATGGCTGTAAAAGGCAACTATTACGAATTAATGAAAGATGTTACCAACCACGACGAAGAAATGGTTAAATTACTGGATAATGAAGTCGCTTCCTTATTTATACCGCCGGAATCAAATCAAAATTCAATTATGAAAATAAAACACCTTCCAAACCGCGAATTTTATCTTAATCAGGCGGATGCACCAAGAGAATTTGTATTGAAAGTTATTGAAACTATTTGCGGTGGCGGTTTCTACCACGAAGAAGGTGCAAGAAAAAGTTTTAATATATAACATTTTATTTTAAAATTGACTTATTACAAAAAAGAACTAAAATAAAAGTATATATACAATGCTTTTATAGGTTTATATTCACAGGACACAGGTTATTTTTATGAGATTAGCGGAAAAATTAAAAGAATATGAAAATCAATACATGTTTATAAAATGGGTAACGGGCGGAGAATACGGTAAACTTATTTACTCAGGCGACGATTTTATTGAGTTTAACGTAATTAATATTGATTCAATGGAATACTCCGAAACTTTACTTATCCAAAGTTCTCTGATTTTGGAGGTTGCAATCGGCGGAAGCGATATACAAAGAATTATCGCCGAAGTGTCGTCTAAAATAACCTCCGAATAAAAAAAAAGTCACACTTTTGTGCGACTTTGAACAATAATCTTGGGAGGAGATTTGGGGATAGTTGTACATGCATGATATGTCAAGCATGCTTTTTTGGTTACATTTTAAATCAAAAACTTAATAAAAATTTACAATTCCTTGATTTTGTATTATAATAGTGTTTGGAGAAATATATGAAAATACTGGTAATTAACGGCGTAAATATGAATATGTTAGGCTTTCGGGAAGTTGAAAAATACGGAACCATGACATTGAAAGATTTGGAAAAAGAATTATATGAATATTCTTTCAAACTCGGAATTGATATTGAGACTTTTCAAAGTAACCATGAGGGCGAAATTGTTGAAAAAATTCATGCCTGCCGTAACAATTTTGACGGTATTCTTATAAACGCAGGTGCATACACTCACACAAGCATTGCAATACGTGACGCTCTGGCAGCCGTGAATATTCCTGCGGCAGAAGTTCACATGACAAACATATACAACCGCGAAGACTTTAGAAACAAGTCTTTTATAGCACCTGTATGCATAGGGCAAATATCAGGTTTTGGAGTTGAAAGTTATAAACTCGGATTAAAGGGGTTAGTCAGCTTTCTGTCAACGGAAAAGAATTAACAGAAAACTAAATTTTTAAAATATAAACGGATTTAGAATTTGCTGCAAGTTCCCATTTGTTTGCATGCCTCTTCATAAGGATTTTGATGTCCGTTTTCCTTTAAAATATTATAAGCGGCATCAAAATATTTCATTGCAAGAGCTGCAGCTTTCGGATTTTCCTGAAGGAATTTCAAATCACTTTCAAGATTATCGGGATTAACAAGTGAACGTCCCAAAGTGTCAACATTGGATATGTCTTTTGTTTCAGGCTGAACAGGTTGAGCAACAGGAGTTTCTGTCGGATTTTCCTGTATTTTTGTGTTTTCAATTTTTTGTGTTTGTGCCGGTATATTTGAACCGGGGCCTTTGTTAGGAATATCATTCATCATAATAACATCCTCTTTCTTTTCGGGGTTACAGATTATCTGCAACTTTTATTTTTACACTCGTTTTTTGTTTTAAAACACATGAATATTTTTTTTTGCTAGTTTGTTAAAAAAAAATTACAAAAATTAATATAATTTTTTTTTATTCAGCTGTTTATGATATACTCATAGTAAGGGTATGGCTTATAAATTTATATATTATATAAATTATATAACATAATGAGAAGTTTTGCAACTATGAATTTTACTAATTTTTTCAACAACATAAATCCTAAAGAAGTCTTAAATAATCTGCCTGACAGCGTTCTGGTGGCAGATAATACGGGTAAAATCGTATGGGTAAATGACAAATCCTGCATTATTTTTGAAGATGACAAAAATAATCTTACAAGTCTGTATCTTGACGATATAATATCTGACGGTTTTGCTTTGGCTGGCAAGTCATCTTACCGGAAAACTTCGGTTGTAACCGGTGCGTTCACACCTTCGGGTAAAGAATTTTTTATTGAAATGAATGCAAAAAGATATGCGGACGAATATTACATAACGGTCAGAGATGTTACAGCCATGACAAACATATTAGCAGCCGCAGAACAAACAGGAAAACTAAATAAAGAAAAAAATTCCATGCTTGCAAAATTATCCAACAACTTTAAATCGCCTCTGCAATCCGTTATAGGATTTTCTCAGGCACTAATTGACGGTCTCGGCGGCGATATAACAGATAAACAAGCAAAATACGTTAAAATTATTCATAAAAATTCAAAAGGTTTACTTCATTTTTTGGATAAATTCCTTGAATTTTCTCACACCGAATCATCTTTGTTCAAAAAAGATTTTCGCGTTTTTGACTTGGTTAACACCATACAAAACGTAATTAAAGAGCATGAAAGTGTTCTTTGCGAGAAAAATATCAGTTTGGAATTTAACAGCGAAGAATTGGAAAAGAAAACAATAAACAGCGATGAAAATTCAATAAAAATAATATTGAATAACATATTGGAAACATCAATAAACTTAACCGATATGGGCAACATTACGGTAATTGTAAAAAATCCTGCTGCGGAAGATTTGGTTCAAAGAGGTTTGAGCAACAACACTCACGACAAAAATATCACTAAATCCTTTATTCAAATAACCGTAAAAGATACGGGAATAGGCTTTAGCGAGACCGAAAAGTCAACTATATTCGACCCCTATGCCGCAGTTGAAACCAATAATAAAAAAGCAATACTTAACGCATTTATTTTGGGAACCGCTTATGCCGTTACAAATAAACTGAACGGCAGTTTGTGGATTAATACCGAGGTAATGAAAGGCTCGGAATATAATATCATATTACCTGTAGAAAAGGAAAATTCAGCGGAAAATGAGTAATGTTGTTTTAAATAATGTCACCAAGATATACGAAAACAAGAACAAAGTCATAGATAACGTAAGTCTTGAAATAAAGGATAAAGAATTTATAGTTCTTGTAGGGGCATCAGGATGCGGTAAATCGACTCTTTTAAGAATGATAGCGGGACTTGAAGATATTTCGGGCGGAGAAATATACATTGACGATAAAATAGTGAACAATATCCATCCCAAAGACAGAGATATTGCATTTGTTTTTCAAAGTTATGCCTTGTACCCTCACATGACCGTTCGTGAAAACATATCTTTCGGTTTAAAAATGCGAAAGGTTGATAAAAAAATTATTGAAGAAAAAGTTAAAGTTGCGGCAGAAATTTTGAACCTAACCCCCTACCTTGATCGCAAACCGAAACAACTTTCGGGAGGTCAGCGGCAGCGTGTTGCACTGGGGCGTGCCATAGTCAGAAATCCGAAAGTTTTTCTAATGGACGAACCCTTATCTAATTTAGATGCGAAGTTACGTGTACAAATGCGTTCCGAGATTAAAAAACTTCATGAAAAACTACAGACCACATTTATTTACGTAACACATGACCAAACCGAAGCATTAACAATGGGGGACAGAATTGTAGTACTCGACAAAGGCATAATACAACAATGCGGAACTCCCGAGGATATATATAATAATCCTGCCAATATGTTTGTTGCTGGTTTTGTCGGTTCTCCGCAGATGAATTTTATAGAAGGTTCAGATATTCCGTCACCCGAAAATTCCATAGTCGGAATTCGTCCCGAAAAAATGGTTTGCGGCGGTTCTATAAAAATGACTGTTGACATTACGCTCACAGAACTTCTCGGAAGCGAAAAAATAGTTTATTTCAACATCCAAAACAGCAAATGCTGTGCCAAACTGCCCGCAGATTACGATACATCGGGAAAGCTTGAATTAAGTATCAGCCCTGACGACTTATACTTTTTTGATAAAGAAACAGGAAAAAGAATTTACTAATCTTCTTTATCATTATCATCTACCCAGATTACAGTTAAATTAATCGGCTTATAAAAATCTTTCATAAACGGGTTTATCATACTTATGCCGGAAAATTTATTTTTAGATACGCTATCATAAAAATTTATTTTTTCGGCTAATTTTTTTGCAAAACTTTGTATACTCACCATATCAATTCCTTTTAATACCACATAATTTATTATTAAAAATTTTTTCGGCTCTCTAATCCCGAAAAAGTATAATATTTTGCGGCTTAAATAGTTAATAAGGCTAATCCCCTGTACTTATTGCATAATTTTAACAATACAAATAAAATCTGAAATATAAAGAGATATCCGTAACTGTTTAGGGGGAAAGTTTTATCAAGAAAATTTGTTAAAAAATTTTTCAAACAAAAAACATATACTTGGCTAAAAAGTTCATCGGTTATATAATTTAGTTAGGGATATGAGTAAAAATAATCTGCTTGATGAGGATAACAAATTAAAAAACGGAAATACGAATTCTGTTGACGACAAAAAATGCCGTGATGTTTCAGAATTTTATAAAAAATTTTTGTCACGCAAAGCGGTTATACCCATCTTTTTTTTAATTGTATTGTATTTATTTTATCTTTTTGTAATTCCTTTTGTATTTAATAAATTTTATGGCAAGCAATTTGTTGAAAATAAGATATTTGAAGCTTCGGGATACAGAATTAATCTTACATCACCGCAGTTGAAAACGGGGCTTACACCGTCCGTGATTTTAAAAGATAATCTTGTACAACTTTTAAACACTGACGGTTCGCAAGCATTACGGCTTGAAAATCCTTACATAAAGATTAAATTATTACCTTTGCTGTTTAAAAAGCTTGATATTACGGGACTGTCTGCTCAAAATATTTCCGCATTTATGATTTACGACAAGAACAAAAAACTTAAACTGGGCGATTACCCGATTGTAAAACCCGATAAAGATTTGCCTTTTACCCCCTATAAATTAAAAATAAATACACAAAATATTAATGTATCATTTTCGGATGAAATTAAAAATGAAACAATTAAACTCAACTGCAAATACTTCATTGTAAATAAATATCTGCACAACAAAGAGCTTTCGCTTTCCGCCGATACAAAAATTTCTAAGAATAACAAAGTTTCATCCTTAAAAATTGATACCGATATAAAACTGCCGTTAATTAAGGCTTTTGACAACGACATTAAAATTAACGGAAATATTGATAATTTAGACCTTTCCGATTTTTCCGTATATGCGGCATCATTTTTCCCCGATATAAAATCCTTAACAGGTATTATAAACTTTACTTCAAGCACCGTAAAAAACGGGAAATACAAACAGCTTAACTCTGAATTAAGTATTGATAATTTGGGGATTATAAAAAACGATGAACCGGCTTCCGTAAAATGTTCGGACAATTTAACCCTGAAAAGTAATATCAGGATATTGAAAAACGAAGCCGAAATCCAAAAAATAACTTTAAAAGCCGGCGATATTCTGCTTGATGCTTTTGGCTGCATAAAAAATATCAATTCAGGTCAGCCTGATACAGACATTAAATTAAATATTCACCCTTCACGTTTTGAAAAAATTCTGCAAATCTTACCCGGCAGCGAAACGCTTGTCCCTGACATAAATTTGTACCTTCTCAAAAAAACAGGTTTTTGGGGAAATATTTCGGGCAGTCTTAACATAAAAGGTAAAACCTTAAAACCTGATATTACGGGAAATATTACCGTTGATGACGCTTATTTATTAAAACCGATACCTAATGCCGAAAAAGCTTTAATCAAACTGAAATTCATCGGTCAGAAAACCGATATCGACGTTAAAGTACCCACGGATAAAACACAGGCGGTTTATGTAAAAGGTCCTGTTGACCTATACAATGATAAATACGGCGACTTAATAATAACAAGTACCGATAGCGTGGATTTAAAAACAGCTCAAATAGTGTTAAATCCCCTGCACGACATTTTGTATTTTGATATAGGTCCGGTTCCTGGGATGGACATAAAAGGCAAAGGCGGTATTAATCTCCACGTAAAAGGAACCCGTAAAGACCCGCATGGCTGGGGTAAATTTTATTTTCATAATGCAAGTGTTTCATTTTTGGGCATAAATAACATGCTGATTACTAACGGCAAAGGCACATTAATTTTCGATGACCAAAATACGAAATTCAAATCCGAAACGGCTAATTTGAACGGGAAACCGATTTCCGTTGAAGGAAGCTGCACTTTGCTCGGGGAACTTGATTTTGACGTTTCATCAAAATCTCAAGAGCTTGGAAAGCTTTTGAAAATAATCAAAACATCCCCAATGCTGGCGGATATTCAGAATATGACAAAGATGATTAAGGATGCGAAAGGCCCTGTAGACATACAGATAAATCTTACGGGAAAAGTTAAAGATATAAATGATGCCGTAATTAACAAAAATTTATTTGCAAAAGGCAAAATAAAACTCAATTCAGCCGTCATTATTCCCGATAATTTCCCTGACTTATCGCTTCGCACTTCGGGGATAATAGATTTTGACAACACCGATGCCGACTTAAATTTAATCTCAAATATAAATAAATCAACAATAAAAATTGCGGGAAAAATCAGGAACAACATTTGCGATATTAAAGCGTATACCGGAGATTTCCATATTTCGGACGGCTTTAGCCTGCTTCCAGCAAAAGTGAAAATCCCTTATAAAAGCGATTTGAGCAAAATTACGACGGAATTTACCGCTCATTACACGGGCAAATCGGATGAACCTGACCTGGATAAACTCACTTTGAAAGGGGTTTTGAAAGGCAACAAAACATTATATAAAAATATTTTTATCAACAGCGGTAAATATGAAATAAGCAATTCGGTATTCAATACGGGTAAATTATCAGGTTCTTTAAACGGCAGTCCGTATAAACTGTCTTTGCGGATAAACAATTTTTACGATGAAAAAAAACGTGTTGTTAACGGAGAGTTCAATATATACAAATTTAATCTCAAAGAGTTAAACAGTGATGAAGTCCGCAGTATATTGAGTTATTCCGGGGTATCAACACTTCGTGATTTCAGGAATTTTTCCGGTGTAAGCGATATTGCCGCAAGAGCCGTAAATAACAAATTAAATATTTACACGGTAATCGATAACATAAAATTTTTACATGTTCCATCAAATCTTGATATAAGGTTAAACAGCGGGAGTGTGCTTTTGAACGGAAACACTCTGAACCTCAATAAATTAAATGCACGTATCGGAGCCATGCCTGTATTTTTAAACGGGAAAATCTTTGATATAAGGAAAAATCCGAATTTGCATTTATATATAAATGCTAAGCCTACACAGGAATTTTTGGACCAATTTTTTAACAACAAGTCAGTATATCCGATAAAAATGAAGGGTGATATTATATTAAGTTCCGAAATTAACGGCAGAACTAATAATATCAACACTAATTCACAAATCAGCCTTAGCGAGAATTCAAGCATATATTATATGGGAGCATCTCTCGGCGACAGTGAAAACCCAGTAAAGATATTAGTTAACAGTAATCACATGCCCGAAAGGATAAAAATTAACAATTTCAAATATGACAAAATCATATTATCTCAGAATAACAAGCCTTTTTCGAATAATCAGTTAACCGCATCGGGGGTAATTAATTTTATATCAGGCAAAACGGCAGGTTTTAATAATCTCCGCATAAAGACACAAAATCCGACGGATGCAAAGATATTCAATATAATATTTACCAAACCGCTGATAAAGCAAGGTGTATTCAGTTCTGATTTAGTATTAAACGGAACTGTAAAAAATCCGAAAATCCGCGGGACTCTTGACGTTACGAGTATAGATATGCCGTTTTACGATTCTACGATAAAAGACATTAACCTCAATTTTAAAAACGATATAATCCAAATCAAATCACGGGCGAACGTATTAACAAATGATGTTATATTGAACGCAGTAATGAAGAACAAGTTAACCCCTCCTTACATTGTGGAAAATATAATACTTAATTTAAAATCTTTAGACATAAACAAAATTACGGATACTTTACGCGAAATAGATTTGGCACGTCCCGTTTATCCCAACGAAACTCAACAGACACAGCCTATAGACATTACGCAGGTTATAATTAAAAATGCCGATATCTCTGCGGACAATGTAAGCATAAAAAACATCAGAGCGGAAAATTTCAAAGCTAAGATGAGCATTAATGAAAAAATGCTTGCGGACATCAGCGATTTCAAATTCAATATAGCGGAAGGCAGTGTAAACGGCAGAATGCAATATAACTTGCTTAACAACGCAGCGAAATTAAAAATTCATTTAAACAAAGCAAATTCCGCGGTAATGTCAGAGGCATTATTTGATTTAAAAAATCAAATACAGGGAGAAGCGAGCGGGGACATAAATTTAAGTTGTGACGGCACATCACATGACACATGTTTCAGAACGATAACGGGTGACGGGAGTTTTAACGTAGAGAACGGGAAAATGCCCAAACTCGGTTCACTGGAATATCTTTTAAAAGCAGGTAATCTTTTAAAAGGCGGTTTTACGAGTTTGTCAATAAACGGTTTAATAGACCTTATCACACCGTTAAAAACGGGAGATTTCAAGAGTATATCGGGAGATTTTAAGATAACCGACGGTACGGCTCACACAATAAACATTTATTCCAAAGGCAAAGATTTGAACTTATACATCACGGGTTCATACAATTTAATCAGTTCAACGGCTGATATGGAGATATTCGGCAGTCTGTCCAAAAACATAACGGGTGTATTCGGAAAGGTAAAAAATGCATCATTAAACACTTTATTTAATACTATTCCGGGGCTGAGCGGTAATAACGAGCCGTCGGAATACGAACAGCAGAAGCGAAAAATCCCGCAGATTTCAGACGAAGCGAGTATTTATCGTATATTCAAAGCCGATGTAAACGGAGATATCAACGGTGATAATTACGTCAAGAGTTTCAAATGGATAAAATAGATTACTGAGCCGATTTCCGCAAATATTCATCAATAAACATATCGATATCGCCGTCCATAACTGCATCTACATTAGCGGTTTCACAGCCCGTTCTGTGGTCTTTAACCATTTTATACGGATGAAAAACGTATGAGCGAATTTGCGAACCGAAATTAATATCGACATTTTCGCCTTTTAATTCCGCCAGTTTTTTTTCATATTCAGCCTGCTTAATTGCGAGTAATTTAGAAGCCAAAATTTGCATGGCATTAGCTTTATTTTGGGTTTGCGACCTTTCCTGCTGGCATTTAACAACAATTCCCGTCGGTTTATGTAAAATTCTCACGGCGGTTTCGACTTTGTTAACATTTTGCCCGCCAGCCCCGCCTGAACGCATGGTATCGACTTCCAAATCTTCTGGCGGAATAACAATATTTTTTTCAAAATCTTCAATAATGGGAGAAACTTCAAGCGAAGCGAAACTTGTTTGTCGTTTGCCGTTAGCGTTAAACGGCGAAATCCTCACGAGCCTGTGAACTCCTTTTTCTGCCTTGGCGTAACCGAAAGCGAATTTACCCGAAATTTTAAAAGTTGCGGACTTAATTCCCGCTTCGTCACCGTCGTACTTATCGAGTAAAGTAATTTTCCAGTTTTTATTTTCCGCCCACCGTACGTACATTCTCAACAGCATGGAAGCCCAGTCCTGAGCGTCAGTGCCGCCTGCACCTGCATTAACTGTCAAAATAGCGTCAGACTCATCATATTCACCGCTGAGCATTTGTTTTATTTCAAACTGATTAAGTTCATTTTCCGCTTTATTGAGCAATTCAACACTTTCGCAAATAAGTTCGTTATCCTGAATGTCTAAAGCGGTTTGAGTATCTTGAATTACCGTGTTGCAGCGATTAAGGAAATCGAGATTATTTTTTAATTCTCTAACCCTTGCCCCTATTTTGGAAGCCTTATCGGAATCAGCCCAAACCTCTTGTTTTTGTAAATCATTTTCAAGATTAATGAGTTCGGAGTTTAGTTTTATCGGGTCAAAGACACTCCTTAATTTTGTTAAATTTTTCAATAAATGAATTTAATTTTTGCTTAATATCCGTATCCATAAGAGTATTATATCATGAAAATTTCTTCCATGCTCCCCATGAACCAATGTCACGAAAATTTACCCCTCTCCCCATGTCATCCTGAACTTGTTTCAGGATCTTACCCTCGTGGCATTCGTTCAGTATCTTAAATCATTTTAGTCGCTGAGATGAACTCCGCAATTGCACTTGTTATTCGTGACGTATTTAACATTTCTTTACAAATCAGACAAAAAAATTAAAGTTTAACGTCAAGAATGCCGATATAACGAATAAGAATAAAAATATAAAGGAATAACAAGAAAGGATACGGTAAAACTCTATGGGAATGGCAGCAGGACAAGCAAGATTATTATCAATAACATCACGCATGTCTGATAATGAGTTGAGAGCACAGCTAATTAACAACTCAAAAATGCGTCTTGCTACCGAAAGTTCCAAGGTAAGCGAAAACTACGTGGCGGCATTGAATAATGCTCAACTGATGTTTACCAACTACGGACCTGAAAATGCAATGAGCTATCAACAATTGACTTTCAATTCGCTTACTAATTACTGTCAATATAACAACCAGTACGCGTTAACAAATGCTGCAGGACAAGTTCTCGTATCAGAAGCCGATGCGGCTAACTTTTTGGCCTCTGACAAAGATTTGAACAAATTCCTTGAATGCTACAGACTGTCATTAGACACAACATACTTTGACCAATTTAAAGATAATGCATTTGTAAGCAAATTCGGTACATCCTATACAGGTGAACAACTTAAAGCCATGTATTTGGGTGGTGAGTATGAAGGTAAAAAATATAACGATTATCTGTCTATACTTCAATCCGACGAATATTTCAATTTTGAGGACAATTTGAATACCGTCCAAACATTGTACGAAACTATTTATAACAATGAGGACTATATAAGTACTGTTCAGAAATTAATTAATTATAATTCAATTAGTTATGATTCAGATGGTAATGTTTTAGGCAGCACCATAAATAAAACAGATTATACATCCTGGAAAGCAGATGTTAAACATCCTGAAAATGACTATTGGGATAATGGTAATAATAACCCTGTCACATGGATTGGAGTATTCTCTGCTTATCTAAGCGGTTTGAGTGAAGATAATGTTATTGAACCAGCTTTTGTAGATAAAGTTCTTAACATTATACGTGAAGCATATTTAGAAGTTGGAGGATATTATGGTATTCCAAAAACTTCCGATTTTACTGTCAATAATTTTACTGCGTCAAATAATAAAACGTATGAATATGATCCAGCCAGTAAATGTTTAACACTTGCTAATGGTGACAAATATAAGATTAGTTATGAAAAAACTATAGATCCATTAACAGGTGATGTCACTACAAATAAATATACCATATCTGCACTTGATAACAAAGGTAACATTATAACAGATGATGCCGGCAATAAATGCGAAACCGTGATTGACCTTAACGCAGGACAGACTTATAGCTCAATAGACAATGGCGATATTATTATTGAAGCAAGTGAGAATCAATTGAATTTTATTTATACAAGTGGTGCTCCTGGTCCTGCAACAGGCGGTGTAGCACATAATCATCCAAACGCAAACTATATTGAAAGATATGAGTTTACATTTAACAGTTCTTCTGGTGTAACGGGATGTAAGAACCACTACTATGGTTTGACAGGACGTAATGATATTTTATTCAATGCGTTACAAAGTGCCATGAATTTATTTGAACAAAACTTTGTTGCAAATAGTAAGATTGATACAGTTATGAGTAAAGCTATAGAGAGTAAGACATCATATGATTTTATGGATGAAGCAAAAAGCTTACAAGATGCTGTAAAAGCTCTTTCTGAGATATTTTACGGGCAAGGCACAACAAAAAGTATGTCATATACTAATTTCTTGAGTGAAGCCGCATTAATAGAAGCCTTGACAGATGGAACAACAGATGAAAAAGGTTATACTCCAAAAGGATTTAAAGATGGTGTACTGGCTGACAGTAATATTATGCAAATACTTATTCTTGAAAACTTATTTGATATATACGGCGAACCTAACATTACATGGATTGATGAAAAGGATAATGAAAATCATACAGGTAATGCTTCTCACAAAGCACAATGGTATAAAAACCTGTTTAACAGAATGATGAACGGGTTCAAAGTCCTCGGTAACGGGCTTGCTTCAAGCCCCGAATGGATTGAATTCGCTCTCGAAAGCGGACTCGTTACTATGGAACAGGTTACGGATACTGATAAATGGAATTCGATTAGTTACACAAACGTCAGCGATATTACCGAACAAACTAACCAAAATACAGTTACTATCGCAGAAGCTGAATATCAAAAAGCCATGAACCAAATTGAAGCTAAAGATAAACAATATGATATTGAATTGAAAAATATTGATACGGAACACAATTCATTACAAACCGAATACGATTCCATTAAAACTGCCATAGACAAAAACGTCGAAAGAATGTTTAAAATGTATTCGTAATATGTCATGCTAAAACAATGCCGCGAAAATTGTGTATGTCCCTCCCCCATGCCATGGTGACCACCACCATGTCATCCTGAACTTGTTTCAGGATCTTACCGCCGTCACCTAGTTCAGCATCTTAAATCAACATTAGCCACGAAAATTGTGTATGTCTCCCACCATGTCATCCTGCCATCCCTACCATGTCATCCTGAACTTGTTTCAGGATCTTACCGCCGTCACCTAGTTTCAGTATCTTTTGTATTAAGCCCCCTGAACACCAACATGTCATCCTGAACTTGTTTCAGGATCTTACCCCCGTCGCATAGTTTCAGTGTCTTTTACATACAGCATTGATACGGGCAGGTTTTAAGCCATGTAAGACTTGATAAGGCTAAGATGCTGAAATAAATTCAGCATGACATGGCGGGGGGAAGACATGGAAAGACATGACAGAATTTTCGTGTTCTTGTTATCATTTTTGTCAGAATAAAACCATAACATGTCATCCTGAACTCGTTTCAGGATCTTATCCCCGTCACATAGTATCAGTATTTTAAATCAACATTAGCCACGAAAATTCTAAGATACTGAAATAAATTCAGCATGACAGAATTTTCGTGGCATTCTCGTCTGTTTGTGACAAACAATACACTACCCCATGCCATCCTGAACACCCACCATGTCATCCTGAACTTGTTTCAGGATCTTGTTTCGTGACCTAGTTTCAGTATCTTAAATCGTGATTTATGAACTTCTATGATAAAATACATATATGAACAAAGATTATGCAGTTTACATATTGACTAATTACCAACAAACAACTTTTTATATAGGTGTCACAAGCGATTTACAGAAAAGAATTTGGGAACATAAAAACAAAGTAGTAGAAGGATTTACCCAAAAATATAACGTTGACAGACTTGTATATTATGAAATAACAGGTGATATAGAAGCTGCGTTAAACAGAGAAAAACAATTAAAACGCTGGCACAGAGATTGGAAAATTAATTTAATAAAAGAAACAAATCCGGAATTTAACGACTTATCTCTTGAGTGGTGAACAAGATACTGAACGAATGCAACGGGGGTAAGATCCTGAAACAAGTTCAGGATGACATGGTGGGGAGTTCAGGGGTGGCATGGGACGAGGGCATTGTTTGTCATAGAGGAACAAAATGCCGCGAAAATTCTGTCATGCTGAATTTATTTCAGTATCTTAGAATTTTCGCGGCTAATGTTGATTTAAGATACTAAACGAATGCAACGAGGGTAAGATCCTGAAACAAGTTCAGGATGACATGGGGAGAGTTCAGGGGTGACATGGGGAGAGTTCAGGGGTGACATGGTGGTGGAACATACAGAATTTTCGCGGCTAATGTTGATTTAAGATACTGAACGAATGCAACGAGGGTAAGATCCTGAAACAAGTTCAGGATGACATGGGGGTGGGACATACACAATTTTCGCGGCTAATGTTGATTTAAGGTACTGATGCTAGGCAACGGGGGTAAGATCCTGAAACGAGTTCAGGATGACATGAGGGGTGATATATGAATTTTCGCGGCTAATGTTGATTTAAAATACTGAAACTAGGTGACGGGGGTAAGATCCTGAAACGAGTTCAGGATGACATGGGGGAGGTTCAGCATGACATGGGGAGAGGGGCAGGGTGGCATGGTGGGGCGAAAGTAAACAGACAAACAATTTTCACTTAATATTACAAAAATAACGTCTGCTTTACAAAAATTTACAAAAAAAATTACTTTTTTTATCACAAATTTTACCCGTTTTTATTAATTTTTTATCATTATTTATTGTATTTTTTACAATTTTTGTTAATTTTGGTTTTAATTTTGTTTATTTTTAGAAAAAAAATCAAAATCGCCCCTTAATATTAACTTTACATTTCTGTTTATGATAGCAATTTTTAATTTGCTCATGTTTTAAATCTAATATGCGGCTGGTATAATCGTAGTGTAGTGAACCGGACTTGATAAATAGTATGATTGATAAAATCAGTTTAAGTGATGTAAAAAGTAATAATACCCCCCAAAAAGGTTATGCAAATGGCGACAAACCCGTATTCCGCGGATTTGTTGACGGTGTTATACGCACTACGCAAATGTGCGAAAAACAACCTATGCTTAACGTCACTGTTCTTGATTTGGTTACTGCAATTGTTCCGCGTACCGTTATCGAAACCTGTGCAGGTGCTAAGAAAAAAGATGAAAACGGTAATACAAAATACGAACCGAATATATTCGCAGGTTTTGAAGCCCTGAGACGTGAAGGTTCGGGACTGCTGATTAACTGCATTATTCCGAGTTTCGTTGTTATGGCTGCCGCTAAAGTCTTACAAAAACCGATAATGGGTAAAGATTTTAATAAATCCAAGCTGGCTAACGTGTGGGCAAACACTGACACTTTGGATAAAATAAATCACTTCCTGACAAATGCCGAAGGAAAAACTAAAAATGAAAAGGTATACAACGCTCTTAAAAATATGTTCTCATCACTTGAGGGTGTGGACGGTAATGCCGAAAAAGGCGGGTTGAAACAGTTTAAAGATATATATCCGCAATTCGACGACACAATTAAAAAACTCGCTGATAACATTTGCAGCGAAAATCTTGACAAAAAAGCGGTTAAAAATGCTTATCTGGATATAGTCGGGAAAACTCATATTGCCGAAAATATCAGATTTAAAGGCGACAAAAATTACTTCGCAAGCAATTTGGAATCTCTTACCATGGATGGAAGTAAAATTATTAATAATATTTTGAAGGAAAATATTGACCTAAACAATTCCGACAGCATGGCAAAAGCTTTCAAAAAATATTTTTCAGCTTCCAAACGTCTGGTTAACGCAAAAAGTATTGCAGGGTTGGGAATAATTATTCCGCTGGCGATTTCCGCTCAACCCATAAACAGATGGATTACAAGAAAAATATCAGGCAAAAAAGGTGCTCCCATTTACAACGACTTTAAAGACAGAAAAGAGGACATTGAACTTTCAAAAAAAGAAAAAAATGATTTACTCAGACAAAAATTCATTTCAGTAGGTTCAATGATAGGTGTTGCCGCACTTTCCATGCTGCTTGATAAACCTACATTTAAAAATATATTCCAGTTTAAAGGAATATTCCCGACTATGGATCAGGCAAGATTAATTTCAACGGCAACTTTCGCGAGCAGAATGGCTTCCTCTGAAGATAAAAACGAACTTAGAGAAGCTACTTTCCGCGATATAGCTACGTTCTCAAGCTTCTACTTCCTTGGTGATTACGTTGCCAAAGGCATCGCTTCTCTTATTGAAAAATACAAACCCGATGTAAAACTTATTAACAGAATGAAAAATTCACCAAAAGATGCAAATATATTTAAAAAATTCTGGAACTGGGCTAAACATACATCAATTAAGTCGACGGATGAATTAACCGACATCAGGGATAAAAAATTCCGAACGATTTGCCAAATCGGAAATATTGTATTCTCATTGATTTCACTAAGTTCTATCCTGCTTTATGCAAGAAATAAAACCAACAGAAAACATAAAGAAGAAATTGTCCGACAAAATACGGATAACTCTAAAACCTCAGATACAGGCATACAAAATGACAAAAATGAAAACAATTACCGTGCCGAATACTCTCATATAAAAGATAACACGGCATTTAAAGCCTTTTTTAATTCGTAAGGAGTAAAACAAATGCAAATCCAAAATATACATTCCCAAAAAATTGATAACAACAACAAAAACGTGAACTTCAAAGGCATATTTGAAGCCGGCAGCAGCGTTTTAAGATTTTTGGATACAAATCAGGCGTGGGGAGCAAACTCCGTTGACTTATGCTCTATGGTAATTCCCAGAACCACTATTGATTTTTGCGAAAGAGGTCCGCAGGCAGGTGCAGAAACTGCAAGACGTGAATCCTGCGGAACTTTAAACCACACTCTGGTCGGAACTTACGGAACTCTGGCAGGACTCGCTCTCGCAGCTATGGTTAACAGCAATTACGGTATCAGAGCCGATAAAATATTCGCAGACAACAATACTATTGAAATCCTCGCGGATTACTGGCACAATGCTCGGAAAATGAGCAATGACAAAAATGTTTATGTCAAAAACTTTACCGATAAAATTGCCGAAAATCTTAAATTCTTTAATACCGATTTTAACAAAGTCGACGGAATGGTTTCGATGTCGAAAGATGCACAAAAACAGTTCTCTGATGCTCTTGCCGAACATCTGATTAACTCCAATGACAATATAATTAAAAAAGATTTCAGACAATTCCTGCAAAACATTATGACTTCGGATACAGGTGCAGAAACTAAAGTTATTCTCTCTAATGCTTCAAAATCTTCCGAATTGACTTCAAAAACTCTGGTTTCAAACATTTACAATGTTACAAAAGCTTTTATGAAAGATAAAATTGACAAAGTATTTGTTGAATCCGAAAGTATTAATAAAAATTCAGTAGTAAAAATGCTGAAACGACTTAACATACAGCGTTCGGTTGCAGGTCTAGGTATTGCAGCAGGTATTGGTATGTCTATACAACCGCTTAATACATACCTGAGCAAAAAGAAAACCGGAAGCGACGGATTTGTCGGTGTACCGGGACGTAAAAAAGATAAATCAACAAACTTTAAAATCCTTAAAACTCTCGTAGGAACAATTTTTGCGGCAGGTGCATTATCTACAATTACTACAAAACCGCAAAAATTCCTGAGCAAAATACAGTTTCAGGGTATGACTCCCACAATTAACCAGTTGAAATTCGTTTACGGCATGACAATATTCTCCAGACTGCTTTCCGCAAGAGATAAAGACGAACTTAGAGAATCCGCCGTTAAAGATACTCTCGGGTTCCTCAACCTGCTGGTTCTCGGAAGCCTCGTTACTAAAGGTGCGGCAAGAGCATTTGATAAAACCTTAATTAACTCAACAAAAGAAACTTCCAAAAACTTCTTTAAATGGCTTGTCGACTCCTCTCTTAAAACCAGAGATGAAGTACTTTACGAATCCTTAAAGCAAAAGGGAATTCTCACCGTTCGCGACGGAAAAGCCATTCCGTTCAAAGAATTGATAAAACTCGCAGACAGTGACGTTAAAACAAAACTGAGAAAATTAAACTTCTGTCAAATTATAGGTTACGTATACTCGGCACTTGTTCTCGGGTTAGGTATTACCAAACTTAACATCTACATGACTAATAAATCCGAAGCAAGAAGAAAAGCTAAACTCGCTAAAGATAATTCACAGCAAATAAATAAAAGCCAGGATTACAACAAAATGCTTAATCCTCAAAATATAGCTTTCTTAAGCAGATACATGTAGAAATTTTTTACATCACAAAATAACGTCCCCGTAAAAAGGGACTTTTTTTTATCTTATAAACAGGGAAAACTTCCGAAATTATGCTATAATATAAGCATGGTTAGGCTGATTAATCAAAATAATGTTGATATATTCGCAAATGTCGCATACAGAATACTGAGATTACAGGAAATCTTTACGCACATAGAAGAATACAATAATCCCGAATATAGTCCATGTATTTATGCCATGTGGCATGAAAATCAGTTTTTAATCCATGGTATAAAAGATAAAGCTCACTTGAATGTTCTTATCAGCAATTCAATAGACGGCGAAATCATAGCACGAACGGTTGAAAAATGGGGATTTAAAGTGGCAAGAGGTTCATCAAACAGAAAAGGGGCAGTAACCGCTACAATTCATCTGGTTGAAAATCTTAAAAAAGGTGAAAGTGTAGCAATTATGGTTGACGGGCCAAACGGGCCGAAACATACGGTAAAAAACGGTATAATTAAAGTGGCACAAATGACGGGAGCTCCAATAATTCCCGTTCACTGGTACTCCCCGCAAAAAACATTTGTCAGTCTGCCTTCATGGGACAAAATGAAAACCCCGTTTGGTTATTGCAGAATTTTAAATACTTACGGTGAACCGATATATGTAAAATCCGATTTGAAAGACGAAGAAATATCCGAAGTAAAAGAAAAAATTAAAAATTCACTTTTTGAGTTAAAAGCCAAAGAAAAAGAAAATTATAAAGAAGCAGTAAAACTAAAATTATGGGACAAAAAAAATTAAAAATATCCGCAATTCAAATGTGTTCTAAAATAGGGGATATTAATTACAATCATGAAAAAATAAAATTTTTGACAAACAGGGATGTTGAGGGCGATACAGACTTAATTGTACTGCCCGAGGTTTGGACATGCGGCTGGTCAACGGAACATTTTCAAAGCTGCGGCGAATATATTGAAAACAGTAAAACCATAAAATTACTTTCCCAAATTGCCGTAAAATTTAATTCCTTTGTTATAGGCGGAAGCTTTATTGAAAAAGTAAACGAAAACTTATATTACAACACCTGTCCCGTAATCGACAGAAAAGGAAATTTAATAGCGAAATATTCAAAAAACCATCTTTTCTCTTATTACGGCTGTAATGAAGGTAAATATATAACTCGCGGTGACAGCCCCGTTATGGTAAATATTGACGGGGTAAAAGCAGGTTTGACAATATGTTACGATATCAGGTTTCCGGAAATTTACCGTGCGTACAGAAAGGCGGAAGCCGATATATTTATAAACGCAGCGGCATGGGGGCTTAAAAAGCCTGTTCCATGGGAATGCATGACCCGAAGCCGTGCCGTTGAAAATCAAACATATATGGTTGCACTTACACAATGCGGCCCTATTGATGAAAACGAATGGAATATAGGACATTCCAGAATTATTGACTATAAAGGTGAAAGTATCGCTGAAATTAAAAATCAAAAAGAAGGGGCTATGACTGCCGTAATTAATTTTGATGATATGTACGAATTTAGAGAAAAATGTACTATACTTAACGATATAAAAGAAAATTACGAGGTGAAAATATTATGAAAAAAGTTCTGAATATATTTTTTTCATGTCTTCTGGCTATATGCACACAAACTTGCTCGTTAGCGGAGTCAACAGACAAAGTTATAACTAAGTCGGGGATAAACAAAAGTTCAATAGCCGTATCCGTTAGAGACATAAAAACAGGCAAAACATTGTTTGCACTAAATCAAAATCAGCCTATGATACCTGCTTCAACTTTGAAGCTTGTAACGCTTTATGTTTCGCTTGATACTCTGGGAAAAGATTATGAGTTTGTTTCAGGACTTTACAAAACTGCCGATAACGATTTGTATTTAAAAACCGGTGCCGATCCGCATTTTTCTTCAAGCGGATTAAAAGACATGATAAAAACGGCAATGGCGAAAAAAATTGTTTCACCGAAGAACTTTTATATAGATGACTTCATCACGGACGGACAGGAATGGGGAGAAGGATGGCAATGGGATGATGATTTAAATCCTCTTATGCCGAAATTCAGTTCTTACAATATAGACAGAAACCTTCTCGGAGTAGTAGTTACGCCGACGGGCGAAAACTCACCTGCAAATATCACCACCTCAAAATTTTATCCGATAACATTTATGAATCTTGTTATTACAGGAAAAACAAACGATATTAAAATCAGCAGAAACAATCATATATCACCCGATATTATAACGGCACAGGGAACGGTAAATAAACAAACGGTTATACCCATACCCGTTAATAATCCCAAAAGATACTATATGATTAGACTGGAAGAAGCCGTAAGAGATGCTAAAATGGACTTTTACGGCGATTTCAAACGCAAAAAAACGCCAAAAAATGTATACACGGTTTACGAATACAAAACACCCGTAAGTGATATTATTCCCGATATTTTATTGGAAAGCAGCAACCTTTCGGCGGAATCCGTTTTTAAAGTAGCGGGGGCAAAATACGCCAATAATACGGGTTCTCTGGCTAATTCACAAGAAATGTTCAATGCCTACTGCAAAAAAGCCGGTATCAACAATTCCGATATAAAAATCACCGACGGCAGCGGAGTATCAAAAAACAATATTATGACCGCTGATTTTATGACGAATTTTCTTGTAAATATCGCAAAAAAAGAAGATTTTAAAGACTTTAAAAATCAAATGGCTACATCATCACAAGGCACTTTGAGTAATCGTATGCTTTATTTTAAAGATAACATTCGTGCCAAAACGGGGACTCTGTCTGATGTAAGTGCCATTGCGGGATATATAACCACAAGAAACGGTAAAGAAGTCGCTTTTGATATTATGATTAACAATCCTAAAGTAAAAAATCAGGATAAAAAAATCCTTGAAGAACACATTCTAAGAACCATATATTCACAATACTAAGAATATTTACAAATTTAGTTTAAATACAACAAATATGATATCATTATATAAATACATGAGGGATTTTGATGGAACCTGTCATAACAGTAATAACAACGACGAATAATATCATTGAGAACGGAAAAGCCGATGCTTTTAATCTTCTGGTAACTCTTTTGGACTTACAAACATATCCCGAAGTAGAGCATTTAATAATAGATAATATGTCCTCTGACGGTACGGTTGAAATGTTAAAAGATTACAAAAACAAAGGTTACATAAGTTTTTATTCGGAAAAAGACACAGGGAAATTTGAAGCCTTTAATAAGGGAGTTATGCATGCGAAGGGGAAATACGTAACTTTTTTGAGTTGTGATGACTTTATCCATGATATAACTTCTCTTTCCGAAATAGTAAGCCTTTTGGAAGATAATAACGGGGATTTTACTTATGCACCGTCATATTGCAGGCATCCCGAGGGGTTTACCTTTTTGTTTGTACCGGCTATTTACAATGTGTTTCAGGTAATGCCATGTGCAAGACAGGCAATGGTATTTAAAAAATCCATGCTTGAAGCTGAAAATTATTTTGATGAAAAATTCAAAACTCTTTCTGATTATGACTTGATTATAAGAATAATGCTTAAAAAATATAAGGGATTATTTTACAACAAAAATTACGTTACATATAAATTGAGTCAAAATAATATCGAAAATGAAAAACGTGCCGAAGAAGAAATCAAATCAATTTATTACAAAAATTACAAAAACCTTGTACCGCTTGATGAAGTTACGCTTCAGCGAATGGTTTCTTTGTCGGATTTTCCCGAAAATTTGTTGGAAAAATTATCCCAATATTTTCCGCCTGCCGATAAACAGCTATTTTTGGACAGATGTGAAGAAATGCATCAACTCAGAATTAATGTCAACAATTCGGAAGAAGAATTACAAACCGAAGATGAAATTGTACCCGAACCGGAAAATTAGTTTTTTTTATTGTTAAAAGTTGGTTAAGTATTTGCAAAAAAAGATTTTGGACAGTATTATATAAATAAAAGATTTAAAAGGAAGAAAAAATGGGGCAGCAAAAAATAGCTATTATAGGTTGCGGAGTATGGGGAAGAAATATTGTCCGTAATTTTTATAACCTGAACGTACTTGACACAGTGTGCGATATTGACGAAGATAATTTAAAAAAAGTTACCGAACAATATCCCGGAGTAAAAGTTACCAGAGATTTTCACGACATTATAAATAACGCTGAAATTACGGGTGTATGCGTTGTAACACCGAGCCATACCCATTACAAAATGGTTAAAGCAATGCTTGAAGCCGGAAAAAATGTTTATGTTGAAAAACCGATTTCCACCGTTGCACAAGAAGCCAGAGATTTGTCCGAACTTGCTCACGAAAAAGGGCTTGTTCTTATGGTGGGACACTTACTTTTGTATCATCCTGCGGTTAACAGGCTAAAAATGCTTATAGAAGAAGGTGTACTCGGAGATATAGTATACGCACAGAGCGACAGGCTAAATGTCAATTATTTCAAAAACGACAGAAGCGTTATGTGGGATTTGGCACCGCATGATGTATCAATGATTAGTTACGTAACGGGGAAAACTCCCGTAAGAGTGATATCGGCAACAGGATGTTCATCGGATAAAAACGACATAATGGATATTACTCATATAGGAATAGAGTTTGAAGGCGGTGTAATAGGTCAAATTTCCGACAGCTGGATTACTCCGAAAAAACATGTTACCTTACTTGTCAGGGGTACAAAAGCAACTGCCATTCTTGACGATACCGTAAGCGAAAATAAACTTGTTATATACGACAATTTTGTAAAAGATAATTCGCAAAATATCAAACTTGATTACCTTGAAATTGAACCGCTTAAACTTGAATGTCAACACTTTATCAGCTGTTGCAGTTCAGGCAAAAAGGCACGTTCTGACGGTGATAACGGATTTATGGTTACACAGATTTTGGAAGAAGCGGAAAAGTTAATGCTCGGTGACAGAGTTAAAAAATTGGATGAAGTTAATTTCGCACTATCCAGAACAAAAAAATAAACCTGAGTATGAGGAGACATCATGAATATAAAAAATAATATTGCCAATTTAATATCGATTGTGAGAGTATTTTTCGCTTTCGGTGCGGTGGCTATGTTATATTTGAACACGACATGGGCATATATTATAGCTCTCGGGCTTACGGTCATAACTTTTTCGCTGGATGGTGTCGACGGTTATCTGGCAAGAAAATTTAACCAGTCATCAGATTTAGGTGCCGTGCTTGATATTATGGGCGACAGGATTGTAGAATCCTCATATTGGATTACTTTTGCAGTCTTAGGTTGGATAAGTATAATTTTTCCGCTGATATGTGTAGTAAGAGCATTTATAACGGACGGAATTAGAAGTGTGGCACTATCACAAGGTTTTACACCGTTCGGCAGTAAAAGTATGCAAACTTCTAAAATAGGAAGTTTTATTTGCTCATCAAAAATTATGAGAATAACTTATGCGGTAGCCAAAACAGCCGCATTCTTCCTGCTTATTATTGTTTATACTCCGGGAATGGAATTGTGGAGCCACATAGAAGAACTTTATACCGTTGCAATGATATTGGCTTGGACTGCAATTGTTCTTTGCGTTGTACGTGCCATACCCGTAGTTGCCGAAAGCGGAAAACTTTTCAATAAATAATCACTTAATGAATAGTTACTACCACGGGTAATCGTCTTTAATTTCCCACCGGACGAAGTCCGGCCCTTGACTCTCTGACGGCTTTAATGTGACTTTATGCAAACTGATTTCTGCGACGGCTGAAAAATTTTTGTTTTTACTATACTCGACACCTACCAAGGATAATCGTCTTTTATTTCCCAGCCGTCATTCATTATTAATGCTCCGCAGTTATACCTATCATTTTTGGCTATATTTTTATTACACCCGTAAGAATTGTCATTTTTAATATCATCACGTTTTACATCTTCACTGCATCTCCAACAAAATAAATTCAAAAATTTATGATGGTCTTTATAAATAGTATAAAAAATGTCATGCTGAGAATAATCACGTGAAGCATCCCAGTAAACTTTTGTATTTTTATTGTTACTTGCAAGTATGTAAATAGTTGTAGGTGTATAAATACCATTCGTTGAATCGCCATCAGTGAAAAAAGATAAAGTTGTCCCGTTACTTAACACTATATGATAACCTAGACTTTTATAACCAATATCTTCAGCCACTTTTAAATACGGTTTAAAATAGGTATTAACAATATACGTTAAATCTTCTTTTGAACCCGTAGAAACTTCATCACTGGTTGCACCGTAACTCCATTCCGCAGGTGTACCGTTGGCAGCTATGGATGAAGTCAATGCATTGGATAAAATTGCATAAGTTTGCTTAACTTTGGTCGCAAAAACTTTCTTTTGATATTTAGCAATTAATGTTGGCATAGTCATTGCTGCGACAACGCCAATAATCCCGAGGGTGATTAGAACCTCTGCCAGAGTGAAGGCGGATTTACGTGAAAAGTGGGAAGGTGAAAGGTGAGAAGTGAGGGTATCTTTGGGTGAAAGGTGAAAAGTGAAAGGTGAAAAGACCTTATCGGCACTTCGTGCAAGATAATTGGCTGGATTGCTTCGCATTCGCTCGCAATGACCGTACACCTCCATGTCACCCTGAACGACCATGTCATCCTGAACTTGTTTCAGGATCTTGGCATTTTTGCGTCTCACTATATTTTTAAAAATCGTCACGTTTTTAATTTCTTTTTTCATTTTTAGTTCCTTTCTTTTTTTTTATTTATTACTGTTTATTGTTATTCTAAATAATTCCATGTCTCCCTGAATTCATTTCAGGGTCTTATTTATTCGGTATTGGTACATAATCCTGAAACGTCTTGGATTTGCATCAATGCGTGCAGGAGTTTGTTATTCACAATAGTTGTGGACATTGACTTTGGTTTACTTTCTTTACTATTTAAAGACTTTATAAGGCTAAGATCCTGAAACAAGTTCAGGATGACATGATTTTTCAGGATGACATGGGCGTTCAGGGGATTTCGTGCAATTAAGATACTGAACCAATGCCACGAAATAAGATGCTGAAACGAGTTCAGCATGACATCATGGTTCAGGATGACAGAACGAAAATCCAAATTTTCGGGGCTTGTCAAAAAATAAAAAAATAGCCAGAGCCTTTGGTATGAGCGGTTTACCCCCCCCCGTTTGTGTGACTTTATACATCACATGTAAGTTTTTCCCGCTATTTTCCGTTATCATATAATATTCTTATACCCTATTTTTTCGTTTTATAAACATGATTATATACTTTTCTTAACTTTTGTCAAGAAATT